>DQVB01000566.1 GCA_015661985.1 Planctomycetota bacterium
CCGGTGCGCATCATTCCCGGTCCCAGCTCGACGTCTGCCGCATCGCAGGGTCGGACGGCATTTGCGACCCGGCATTCCGGCCCGGATCATTAGACGTGGCCGCGCTCGAGTACAACAGCGGGCCATCCTACTGGTTGTTCCCGGCCTGCTGCTGTACGAGGAGGCCATTTGCCCTGAGAAACGCTTCGGTACATTCCATGACCTGCGCGTACAGCTTCAAGTCGAAGATGAAGTAGCCGTGCCGGCCGCCAGGGTGTGTGACCAGTCGGCACTGGTTGCCCGCTTTCCGCATCCGCTCGTGAAACAGCTTCACGCCTTCCAAGGGCGTGACGGTATCACACGTTCCATGGAAGACGATCGTGGGTGGCAGTCGCGGCTTGACGTGGTCGACCGGCGACAGTTCTCGCCATCGTTCACCGATCTTCCTTTGACCGTACCCATCTGGAGAGGTGTCGATGACGGGATAATACAGGACGAGTGCATTGGGCATGCAGGAAACGGAGACATCTTCCCCTTCCTCGTCGATTCCGTCGAACAAGGCTGTCGCCGCCGCAATATGCCCGCCGGCGGATCCACCGCTCGCCACGATCTTCCGCCGGTCGATTCCCAAGTCGCATGCGTGCACGCGAAGGTATCGCATGGCCGAGCGGCCGTCCTTCACACACTCAAATACGGTTGTCCCCAGGCCCGGATTCATCAGCCGGTATTCCAGACTGATTCCAACCATCCCCAGTCGCGCGAAGTGGGCAGCAAAGGGATAGAAGTCCCTCGCCTTGCCACCCGTCCATCCACCGCCGTGGATGGCAAGAAACACAGGTCTGCGATCGCTTGCCCGATGGCCGTCCGGTTCAAAGATGTGGAGATGAAGCGGCCGTCCATTCACCCTCTTGTAGACGACAGTGCGGGTCGGTTCCAGCTTCGCCGCAACAGCCGCCAGAGGGCGCGCCAACCGGGGTGAATCAGCCTTGGCCACCACTCCACACGAAGCCACTGCCAGGCAAAGCGGCAATAACGTCCGAGAGAAGCGCCGATCGAACAGCTGTTGGTGACGTGTCATCGCGTTGCCCTTCGTTGTCATTCACGCTCCAGCACACGCACTCCGCTCTTGTCTACGTCCAGGTAAACGCAGCGTATGTCCGATGCGCTCCCTCCGTTGTAGTAGACGACGAGGATGCGGCCATCGGGAAGCTCGACCATACTGGGATAAGCGCCTGGTACGGTGTCAATGGTCGTTGGGCCTCTCCATGTGCGGCCGAAGTCGGGACTGTACAGGACGGCCGTGCTGACGGTGTCGCGGTGGCGGATGCCGCAGAGCAGAACGTCTTTCGATGTGAGCAACAGGTAGGGGCAATCGCCTTGAATCCCGACCGGCCTGGGGTCGGTCCACGTGTGCCCGCCGTCGCTCGACTCGCTCCAGGTCAAGGCAGGTCTCATCATCACCAGCAAGCGTCCATCGGGCAGCCGCACCAGATCGGGTTCCAACAACAGGTGCTCTGTCGACTTGATCTCGGAAAGCGTGGTCCACGAGCGGCCTTCGTCGCGCGATTCGAGTACGGCCGCATGCTTATAGCTGCGCGGGTCGCCCCTGTTGTTGCCATAGACGGTCAACAGCAAGCGGCCGTCGGGCATCAATCGGGGCGGGGTGCTGACGGCCTCGAGTTGCGTAAAGGGCGTGTCGATGGGCTTGGGCTTGCTCCAGGTTTTACCGGCATCGCTGGATCGAACGGTGAAGGCCTGGTGTGTGCCCGTGGTGCGTCGGAGGTCGAAATTCATGAAAGAGACCAACAGGTCGCCGCTGGGTAGTTCGATAATCGACGGGTCTCGATCGTCGATGGGCGTGTCCACGACGGTCTCGGCCGGTGACCAGGTGAGTCCGTCGTCCTTCGAGCGGCACATGGCTATCCGCGCGCCTCTGGGCAACCGATCGGAGGGAGGACTGGCGTGCGCAAAGCCGGCGTAGAATACGCAGAGAAGCTCGCCGGAACGCGTGCGGCAGACGTCGGGGAAAGCCTCGTACCCGCCGGCCCCCGCGTCGCTGCACACGATGCCATACTTGGGCGGTTCGATGCGAAGTTTGCCGGCATCGACCTCGTCGCCCGAGACCGAAAAGTTGCGAAAGGAGACTCTCCCTTGTGAAGTCCGCAGACCCACGTATCCGGCCGGTAGCGCGTCGTCGGCGTCGGTCGAGAAAAGCTTGCCGTCGAGATACAATTGGTGCACATACCCCTTGACCACAAGCCGCGCGGTATGCCAGCGTTCGGGCGAGAGTTGCGGGCACTTGTGGCGGCGGACACGCTTGCCCCGTCCGTCGGAACATATCCGCGCCCAGATCACATTCTTATTGCGCGTGTCCAGGTGGATCATATAGTAGTTCCCGTCGTCGATCCCGTGGAAAACCAGCCCAGCGGCGCGGACGCCCGTCTCTTGGGAATGAACAAAAAACTCGACGGACATGTCGAGATCGGCGTAGGCCGGCTCCCTCAGCCACGCGATCGAGCTGTCCCGCCTGCCGTCGGATTGCAGCAGGACCCCGTTCTTGACAGCCCAGGCGCCCGTGGTCGTTCTCCAGGCATGCAGCTGGGCCACATCGCCGAATGAGAATGTCCTCTCGGCCGAGTCGGGTCCGGCCGATGGTTGAACGGCCAGAAGCAGCGTTGCAATCGCGAGTTTCATGGACGGGAACAACGCGACGGGCATAGGGCGCTCCAGGGCTGGTCAAACGCAGGAAACGTCACAGGGTGTGTAGCAAAACTCCGAGGGCTGACACTTCATGGTACCCGTACCGCTTTCATGGTACAAGTATCGCCAGTATCGAATGAGGGAGGAAAGGACGAAGGCCATTGAACGTCACCAGTCGGAGGCCTGCGGTTGGCGTGGGCGTCACAAGGCCAGCGGCTTGAGACACGCCGGGGCCACTCCAGGGCTTCTGATTGCCAGTGCGTTCGATCAGCTTGATGACAACTCCACGAGGCTGAGCGTGTATGGGCAGGCATCGGCCGTAGCCCAGTCCTTCGCCTCGGGCTCCTGTCCATAGGCCGTGAGATGCAGCTCAATCGCGTGGGTCTCGCGGTTCTCCAACACCGGGAAGCTGGAGA
>DQVB01000657.1 GCA_015661985.1 Planctomycetota bacterium
GAAGTGACTCTCCGTGACGAGGGGCGGCGGCACGGTACAATTCTGGACATCGACACGACACGTCCCGTCGAGGCGTCCGAGGACGGGTGGAAAGCCCTGGAGGCGGAACTGGACGAGGCCCACCGCCGGTCCCACCGACTCTTCTTCAGCTTGCTTACTTCCGACGCTTTAGAGCAGCTTGAACCGGTGTACGAGCAGTAGGAGATACAACGATGTGGGATCAGACACACTCAACAAATGCACTGGTCCTGGAGCCGCCCGCTGCGCCGTGGCGCGTCGAGGAGGACGAATGGCCGGGCGCGTGGCGCAAGCTGTTGTGTGACCAGAGTCAGAGCACCTGGCAGCACATTGACACCGGGGAGGATGAGCCCTTGATTACGGACCAGACGCAGCGTTGGCTGAGGGAGTTCGAGCAGTGGTTGGAATCGCTGCCCGATGTACCACACATTCCGCTGGACGCCTTGCGGCGCGAACACCTCTACTGATGGCCTCGTACCTGCTGGATACGAACGTGCTGTTGAGATTGGTGGATCGTCGCGCCCCAGAGCATGACGTCTGCCGGCGCGCGGTAGAGCAGCTCCGCACTCACGGCGAGCAACTCTGCGTAGCTCCCCAGGTGGTGGTCAAGTTCTGGGTTGTAGCTACCCGGCCCGAAAAACAAAACGGCTTCGGCTGGCCGGCGGATGAAGTGGGCAACCGCGTGGAACAGCTGGCCCGCTTTTTCGATCTGCGTGAAGAAAGGCCGGAACTTTTTCGGCGGTGGTTCGATCTGGTACGCTCCGCCACGGCGGCGGGGAAACGTGCCCACGACGCTCGTTTGGCCGCTTTCATGGAGCTACATGCAATTGACTTCGTTTTGACGCTGAACCGGAGTGACTTCCTAAGCCTTGGGGTCCAGGCATTTGATCCGCAGGACGTGGTTTCGTGAGCGCAAGACGCGTTGGGAAGGCCGCGGTGACTTCCCTAGCGAGCGCCTGCTGCTGGAGGTAAATGATGGCTACCACAATCTTCGATTTCCACCAAATGGTCCTGGAGGAGTACCGCGAATTCGTGCATTCGTTCATCCAGATCGCCGATGAGCGTGCGCGGGAGGAGATCGAGCGGGCGCTCTTGGAGCAGCAGCGGCTGTGGCCGGAGCCGCTCTTGCAGCTCTCGCCCGCCTATCGGCGAGCGGCCAGCATCGATGAGCTGGCCGGGCGTGGCGTGATCCATCCCGAGACAGCGCGCATCTTTCGTACGCCTGAGGGCCGGGCGTTCCGGCTTTATCAGCACCAGGTGGAGGCGATCGAAAAGGCCGCGGCGGGCGAAAGCTTTGTGGTGACCTCCGGCACCGGCTCGGGCAAGAGCTTCTGCTACTTCATTCCGATCGTGGATGCGGTGGTACGGCAGCCGGACTTGCAGCGGCCCGTGGCGCTGATCGTCTACCCGATGAACGCGCTGGCCAATTCGCAGCTTGCGGCGCTGGAGCAGTTGGCCGAAGGGTACTTGAGGCGCACCGGACGCCAGTTTCCTCTGCGCTTTGCCCGCTACACCGGCGAGACGCCTGAACAGGAGCGACGGGCGATCCGGCACGACCCGCCACACATCCTGCTCACCAACTACATGATGGCGGAACTGATGATGGTCCGCCCGGAGGATCGCGACTTGCTTCGCGAAGGGACCTCGCGCTTGTTTCTGGTCTTTGACGAGCTGCACACGTACCGCGGCCGGCAGGGTGCGGACGTGGCCATGCTGGTGCGGCGGCTGAAAGCCCGGATGCGGCGCCAGCCGGTGCTGCATGTCGGGACAAGTGCCACCATGGTGGCCCACAAAGGCGCCACGGCGGACCAGCGGCGTCGGGCGGTGGCCGAATTCGCATCGCGTTTTTTCGGCCACGCCATCCAGGCCGATGCGGTTATCGAAGAGACGCTGGAGCCGATCACGCGAGGCGGCCCGCCGTCGGAATCGGAGGTGCGAGAGGGGTTCGACAGGCCGCTGCCTGAGCAATTGGATGCGTTCAGTCAGCACTCCCTGGTGCGCTGGCTGGAGTACGCGCTTGGTGTGGCAGAGGAAGAGGACGGACGGTTGCGACGGCGCGTGCCTCGGCCGCTGTCGGACGCGGCGAAGGAACTCCAGCCGATCACCGGTCGTGACGAGGGGACGTGCCGCGGGCGATTGCAGGAAGTGCTGCTTCACGGGCTGGGTTTGACGCCGGCCGGCCAGTCGCCCCTGTTGGCCTTCAAGCTGCACCAGTTCATCAGCCAAGGCCGGGCCGTCTATGCGACGTTGGAACCGCTGGAGCGGCGGCGGTTCAGCTTGGAAGAGCGTGCGGGCGAGGAGGACGAGGTGGTGTGGGCGCCGCTGCGGTTCTGCCGTGTCTGCGGCCAGGACCATTATCGCGTGGTCCAACTCGCCGATCGCTTTCGGGGGCTACCGGCGGAGGCCGAGAGCCTGATCGAGGAGAGGACACCCGGGTACCTGACGCCGGCGTTTCCGGAGATGCCGGAACTGGAAGAGGTGCTGCCGTCGACGTGGTACGGGCCCAACGGGCGGGTGACCGCCACGTGGCGTGAACGGGTGCCGCGCGAAGTGTGGGTCTGCCCCGACGGGTCCTATTCTACGGAAGAGGTCCAAGGGGCGGTGCGCATGTGGTGGCAGCCGGAGCGGTTTTGGCTCTGCCTGCGTTGTGGCGAGCACTATACGGCGCTTGAAGGAGAGTACTCGAAGCTGGCCACGCTCTCGACCGAGGGGCGATCGTCGGCCACCACGGCGCTGGCCTCCACGCTGCTCCGCCAGGCGCAGAAGACCGGCACGCTGCGGCCGAAGCTGCTCACCTTCACCGACAACCGCCAGGACGCCTCCCTGCAGGCCGGCCATTTCAACGACTTTGTCCAAGTGGCCGTGCTGCGGGCCGCGCTGTACCGGGCACTGCAGCAGCACGGGGAGCTGCGGTTTGACACAGTGGCCGGCGAGGTTGTCCGGCACATGGGATTGGAGCTGCGAGCCGTTGCGCAGAATCCGGATTTGGACCCGGACAGTGCGGCGGCGCGTCAGGTGCGGGAGACCTTTGAGCAGCTGACCGAATACCGTCTGTACGAGGATCTGCGGCGGGGCTGGCGCGTAGTGCAGCCGAACCTAGAAGACGTGGGGTTGCTGCGGATCGAATACGAGGGGCTCGCGGAACTGGGCCGCCGGGATGAGCATTTCCGAGGGCTGCTCGGTCTGGCGGAGGCGACACCGGACGAGCGTCTCGAGGTGCTTCAAGCGGTGCTGGATTACTTCCGCAAGCGGCTGGCCATCGAAACGCGGGTGCTCCAAGAGCGAGAGCAGCAGCAACTCAGGCGCCGCTCGGAACAGCAACTGAATGAGTTTTGGGGCCTCGACCCAGACAACCCGGGCCTGCGGCAAGCCGCGACGATGCTGCGGCCGGGGCAGTCACGGCGGTTTCCTCGCGGAACGTGCTTCAAGCTCACGGGGCGATCCCTGTTGGGCCGTTACTTGCAGCGGACGCTCTCGATCCCGGCCGATCAAGCGGAAGCGTTGCTCGAGGGCCTAGTGGAACTGCTCGTCCGCCAGGGATTCCTTCGCAAGCTCGCCCCCTTCCAGGATCATCAGTGCTTTCGATTGGACGCCGGCTGCCTCCGTTGGCGGCTGGGGGACGGCAGCGCGTCGAAGCCGGACCCGGTGTGGACACGCCGGGCGACCGATCGCCGTCCGCCCGTGAATCGTTTCTTCCAGCGATTCTATCGACAGGCGGCCAAGGAATTGGCGTCGCTGGAAGCACGGGAGCACACGGCCCAGGTGGTGGCATCGGGCGAACGGGAACGGCGGGAACGGCGTTTTCGCGGCGACCAGTCGCCCCCGCTGCCGTACCTCGTCTGCTCGCCCACCATGGAACTCGGCATCGACATCGCCGATCTGGATGCAGTGCACCTGCGGAACATTCCGCCGACGCCGGCCAACTACGCCCAGCGAAGCGGCCGGGCGGGCCGGCAAGGGCAACCGGGCCTGATCGTCGCCTACTGCGGGGCCTACAGCCCGCACGACCAGTACTTCTTCCGCCACTGCGAGGAGATGGTAGCCGGCAGCGTACGGGCTCCGCGTATCGATCTGACCAACGAAGCGTTGATCCGGGCTCACGTGCAGGCCGAGTGGCTCGCGCAGGTCGGCTTGCCGCTGCGGCAGTCAGTGCAGCAAGTCATCGACATCGATCAGCTTCCCGAATTGCCGCTTCGCGAAACCGTGCCCCCGCAACTGCAGCTCAGCGATCGCGCCATGGGCGAGCTGCGCGCACGGATCGACACCATCCTGGCCTACGACCGAGAGGAACTGGAGCAGGCCGGGTGGTTCACCGACCAGTGGGTGGAGCGGGTGCTGCAAATGACGGCCCAGAGTTTCGATCGGGCCTTCGACCGCTGGCGCGAATTGTTCCGCGCCGCCAGCGCCCAGCTCCAGCAGGCCCAGCAACTGATGTGGCGAAACGACCGGGAGAGCCAGGAGAAAGCGAAGCGACTGCAGGAGGAGGCCGTCCGCCAGCGAAACCTGCTGTTGCAGCACCAGGTGGCACGCGAAGAAGCGGATTTTTATCCTTACCGGTACTTGGCCTGCGAAGGGTTTCTTCCCGGCTACAATTTCCCCGCTCTTCCCGTGCGGGCCTGGGTGCCGCGCCGTGGTCGTGGTGAGTTTATTGCTCGTCCCCGCTTTCTGGCCATCCGCGAGTTCGGGCCGCAGAACGTTGTCTATCACGAGGGGGCCAAGTGGCAGGTGGCGCGGTTCCAGGCGCCTCCGGGCGGACTGGCCGAGCGGCGGACGCAGAAAAAGGTATGTCTCAGGTGTGCGGCTTTCGCCGACGTGGCCGATGACCTCTGCTCGGTTTGCGGCACACGCTTCGATGGCTCCAACTCCTCGATCGTACCGCTTTTGGAAATGCCCAACGTGGCCGTGCGTCGCCGCGAACGGATCACGTGCAACGAAGAGGAGCGGATCCGCCAAGGCTACCGACTGCAGACGGTCTACCGGTTCGCTCCAGCCGAAATGGGCCCGCGCGTTGTGACGGCTTCGGTGCAGGATCGGCTGGAGCTTCAGTACGGCCCTTCGGCCACGATCCTGGTCATCAATCACGGCTGGCGGACGCGCCACGCAGAAGGCTTCCCCGTGGATATCGAGGGGGGCGAACTGGTTTCCGAAACTGACCCGGAGGCAGCAGACACGCCCGGCGATCGCCCGTCGATCGAGCGAGTGAAACTGTGCGTTCAGGACACGCAAAACCTGCTGCGAGTGCGGATCGTCGAACCGGGTCTGCGGGAGGATGAAGTTTTTGAAGCGAGCTTGATGTACACATTGGAGCGTGCCGTTGAGCAGGCGTTCCAGCTTGAGGATTCGGAGTTGGTGGCGGAGGCGGTCGGCGAAGGGGACGGCCGGGCGATCGTCTTCTATGAAGCATCGGAAGGCGGTGCGGGCGTGCTGCGCCGGCTGGTCGAGGAGCCGGATGCAATGGCCGAGGTGGCTCGCGAAGGGCTGCGCATCCTGCACTTCGACCCCGACACGGGCGACGACCTGGCCCCGGCCCAGCACCGAGCCTGCTATGAGTGCCTGCTCAGTTTCGCCAACCAGCTTCAAGCCCGTTTGCTCAACCGGCACCGTGTTCGTGACTTCCTGCAAGAACTGACCGGCTGCCGCGTCGAACGGCGCCACGGCGGGCGAACTCGCGACGAGCACTACCGATGGCTCCGCGGGCTCACCGACAGCCGTTCGGAGCTGGAACGCGATTTTGTGGACGCGCTGTACCGCAACGGCTACCGGCTGCCCCAGGATGCCCAAAGGCGGATTGGCCAGCCTCCCTGCATCCCCGACTTCTTCTATGAGCCGAACGTATGCGTCTTCTGCGACGGTGCGGTACACGACCAGCCGGACCAGCGTGCTCGTGATGAGGAGCTTCGCCGCCAGCTTCGTGCCCGCGGTTACCGCGTCGTGGCCATCCGCTATGACCGCGACCTGCTCGATCAAATCCGCCGGTACCCCGAAATCTTCGGGAATTGAACTTGCGCGAGGAGAACAAAGCTTCGCCGGCCGACGAGTGGTGGTAACCAACATTGTCAGGGCTTGACTCGCATTCGCCCTACGATTCAAGCGGAAGTCGATGGCCACCAATCGTACCACGGGGCCACGCTAATTGGACAGCGCCACTCAGGAACGCACTAGTGATGTAACTCGTGACTGTGACGCACGTTGTGACGTTTTCGTGAATACAGACTAAATTGCTAGGCTGCCACAAGTGGTTTGCTGCAAACGGGTTACGTCGA
>DQVB01000378.1 GCA_015661985.1 Planctomycetota bacterium
GCCAGGCGGCCCAGCAAGGTAGCCGCAGGCGTAAGCCCGCCGGATGCCGCCGCGCCGACACGCCCCAGCGTCGGCGGCCGAAGGATTCCCGACGATGGGGCGTGCAGTCCCCACTGGGCGCAGAAAGGGCTTTGATGTAGGGAACGGCTGGAGCCACTAAATCACTGCGCGCAATTGTGCAGCAGGCGACCCGTGGAGAAGGCGAACTGCTAACGTCGGTACTTCCCCTTTTTGCTTGGAACCGGACGGGCCCCTCCCCCATCGAGGGGGGGCAAGACGTGCTGGTGCCGGCGGTGGCGACATCGCGCACGGTGATTTAGAGCCTATGGTGCCCTCTGGCCCGCGAATGGTTACTGTGTGGCAGGCCGTGGAGCATGGTCGGCGCGAGGTTTCTTTGGGTTGGCGGGGGCGCTTGTCCTATGGTCCGTCCCCCACACCGAAGAAGCCCGGCTTTTCGAAAAGCCGGGCTTCTGGTTCGACGCCTGCTGCAATATTCTTATTTCTGGAGCGGGGCATGCGTTAGACGGATACTGATGAAATCGTGCGGAGAACCGAAACAGGGTTCGTGGGGATGGGTGATCGGCGGGCAACCTGAAAGCCCGTTGGTCGCGGTGGCATGTGATGCCGCGCGGGTCCGGCTCACCCCGATTGCGGTTCCAGAGTCCCAGCGGAAGGAGATGTGGTCATTCGGGCATTCGTCGATTCCTTGGTCATTCGGGTTTCGTCATTCGTCGATTCCCGCAGGCAGGCACCGTTTAGGGTTCCGGCTCGTCCGGGTTAGACCGGTTCAGCGTGTTTTGAGACGTTGGGGACAGTGATCGCAGCGCGGGTTTCCTTTGTGGCGGCTCTGGGCCTTGCGGCGGGCAGCGGTTGCGCTGCTTTGGCCCACGAGTTGTTATGGACAAGGCGGTTGATGGACCTGGTGGGTGGCAGCGCGGCGTCCAGTACTCGGGTTTTCGGCTGTTTTTTCTTGGGTCTTGCGCTGGGGGCGGCCGTAGCACCGGGTTTGGTCAGGAGGGTTCGCCGGCCTTGGCGGGCACTAGCGCTGGCTGAAGCCGCGGTGGGGTTATTGGCTTTAGCCGGCATATACTTGCCGGAGTGGACGGGGTGGATCTGGCCAACGCTGGGAACCGGGCGCCTGCTTGGCTGGGAGGGACCGGCGATCAAACTGGGACTTTCAGTGGCAGTCGTTCTGCCCTCTGCGTTTTTTATGGGGCTTGTTTTGCCCCTATTGGCAAGGGCCGTGTTGCGGGATGAGATCCGGTTTTCACGGCACGGGGTTTGGATCTATGCGGTGAACACTTTGGGTGGGGTGCTGGGGTTGACTTCTGTCGCCCTGCTTTCGCTCCATCTGTTCGGGGCGGGCGGGTCCATGGCCCTGGCTGCCGGCATCAACGTTTTGGTGGCCATCGGGTGTTTGGTGTTGGACTTCCTGAGTGGGCCGATCGACAGCCGTAGCCCGTTGTCACGGGAGGAGCGCGGTGAGCGGGGTGGCGTATCTTGGGCCGCATTGGGCGCTTCCTTTGTCTCTGGGGCGGGGGTCCTGGCGTTTGAGGTCCTGGCCTTCCAGCTGGTCGGGCTGGTGGCCCCGCTGTCCTTTTACAGGCCCATGGGCGTGCTGACCGCCGTCATACTGGTTCTGGGCATTGCCGCATGGGCCGTTCCGCGGGTGGCCGGTTGGGTCGGAGGCTCGTGGAAGCTGGTGTTCCTCGCCCTATGCGCAACGTCGCTGGGCATGGTGGTGACGCCTTTGTTGTTTTTTCGCTGTGCCCGATGGATGGATCCGGGGACGGAGGGCACGTTTTACGGCTTTTTGGCGCAGCTGGTAGTCATGGCTTTGGTCAGTTTGGGCCCTGCGCTTTTCGTGGCCGGTTTGGTGTTTCCTTCGGTTTTGGCATGGCATGGGGAAGAGGGTGGCGATCGATACGGGCGCCGCTGGGGTTGGCTGCTGGCGTCCAATGGCGTGGGTGGTTTGCTTGGTGCGGAGTTGGCCTACCAGGCAGTTCTGCCGGCGATGGGCGTTCACCGGGGGATGGGTGGCGTGGGGATCTTTTACGGCATCGCGGCGTTGGTTTGGGCTTTGAGCCGCCGGCCGCGGAGCTTTGGACTATTGGGCTGTTCGGTGGCCGCTGCGGGGCTGGCGGGCTTGGCCCTTGTGCCGCTCGGGGCCCTACCTCATTTGAATCCGCAAGGCGTGGTGATCTTGGACGAGCGTACGGGGCGTGAAGGAACGGTGGCCGTGGTGGATTCCCGGGAGATGGGCCGCCGGATCATTGTGTCGAACCACTACGTGCTTGGGGGGACGCGGCTGCGCTACGACGCGGCGCGTCTGGCCCATTTGCCTTTGCTACTGCATGCGGCGCCGCGGCGTGTGGCTTTCATCGGGCTGGGGACGGGAATCACTCCCGGGGCGGCGTTGGAACACCGCCGGGTCCAGGCGGTGGTTGCCGTGGAGTTGTCTCCCCTTGTGGTGCGAGCCGCCGATCGATACTTCGGCCCGTTCAATCACAACATTACCCGGTCCCCACGGGCCAGGGTGGTCGTGGAGGACGGCCGCATTTTCCTGGCCGCCTCGCCGCGACGATTCGACGTGGTGGTGGGAGACCTGTTTCTTCCCTGGTCGCCGGGCGTAGGCCGCCTTTACAGTATTGAGCATTTCCGCGGCGTGCGCGACGCCTTGCAGCCGGGCGGGGTCTTCTGCCAGTGGCTTCCCATGTATCAGCTTACGATGGATCAGTTCGATATGATCCAGGCCACGTTTCGGCAGGTGTTTCCTAGCGTCTACCTCTTCCGCAACACCTTCGATTGCCGGTATCCGGCCCTGGGGCTGATCGCTTTCCGCAACGGGGATCTGGATTGGTCGGTGGTACGGGCCCGCTGCGACGAGGTTCGCCGCAACAACGACGTGCTGGACCCTCTTGTCCGTCACGTGGAAGGTGTGGCCATGCTGTACCTGGGCCCACTGGCGCCCCCCGGCGGGACGTCCGCAGCGGTCAACACCCTGTCCAATATGCGTCTGGAGCTGGCCGCAGGGCGCGAGCGTGTGAGCGGCAAGCCCGGCGAGAAATACATCTACGGAGAAACCTGGCTGCGGTTCGCCTATGACTGGGGATTGCGACATTTGGGAACCGATGGCCAACCCGATCGCCGTTTGACCGAATTGGCCTGGATGGGTCAGCGGTTGAGTTTTTGGGAGGCTGTGCGACGGTATCGTGGGCCTCTGTCGCCCGAGGATTTGGCGGACATCCCTGTCGTACGGAAGGAGATCGTGGAGGGTTTCCCGAAGCCGATCCGGGGCGACGACCGGGCCGACTGGCGGCAATGGCCTGGCGATGCCAAGTTGGTGCGTCCCCGGCTGGGCCAGGACGCGTTGCGTTGACCTGGCCAGCCTGCGCGGCTACGCTGCGCGATCGAAACGGGCGGGCGGAAGGAGAAGAGAAGCGGGACTTTCGGCGAACCTTTCTTCTGTTGGAGATCGAACGATGGGATCAACTACTGATACGGAGCAGCTGGCTCGTGGCGAGGGGGCTTGTTCAGCTTGTCTGGGGGACCGCGGCCGGTGGCGGCTTCCCCGATCACTCTATTTGGTGCTGGGGATCGCCGCCGGGGCCGCGCTGTTTGGGATCTGTGAGGCGGTTTTTCCGATCTTCCACGCTCCGGGGGAATTGCTGGTCCCTTTTCCGCCGCCTGAGGTGGCTGTGGCCCGGGAGGCGGCGTTGAGCAAGGCGCGCATGTTGAATGCCGTGGCGGCCCTGGGGACGTTGGGGTTGTTGCTTGGTGGACTGTTGGGCATCGGCGAAGCGGCTGCCAGGCGGTTTGGAGAGGGGGCGTTGAAGAGGGTACCCGTCGCCGCAGTACTGGGTGTGGCTCTGGGCGGTGCGGCTGGAATCGTGGGGCATCTGCTCACCGAAGGGCTTGGCGCGGTCCAAGCCCTGACGCCGCTAGGGCGGACCACAGTGGTTCAGGCGGCCATGCTGGGTGTGTTCGGTGGCGGTGTGGGAGCCTCGGTTGGGCTGGTGGCGGGCGGCCGCCGTAGCCTGCTCTCAGGCTGCGCGGCC
>DQVB01000210.1 GCA_015661985.1 Planctomycetota bacterium
CCGCTGCCGGCCGGCTGCCCGCTGCAGCCTCCGGCGGCGGGACAGCGGCCACTTCGCCAGCGGTCGACTCTTCCAGCCACCCCGCAGCGGCCATCAGCAAGATCGCCGCACCCAGGAGGGCCAAAGGCCACGCCCGGCCGGAGCGGGCCCCGATCGGCCCAAGCAGCAACTGACCATGGTCCTGCATCACGATCCTCGCATCCAAAGGGCAGCCCTCTTCAACGCCCAAAGGGCCCACGGGTTACCGGTCCCCACATCTTCCTCCGTCCGTTCGGCCCATCTTTCCAGAGTACACCAGAACACCGGCCGCCCGCTACGGTTCGTTCTTTTTCGCCTGGAGCTGATCCAGGCGTTGGCGGGCCAGCGGCGCCTTGCTGCTCTTCGGGTACTTCTGGATCAGCTCCCGATACAGCTCGACCGCCTGGCCGGGCCGCTTGAGCACCTCAAAGCAGCGGGCCGCTTCGTACGTGGCCTCGGCCTGCCACGTGGCCTGTCCATAGCCGTAGATCACCTTGAAAAAGCTCTTGATGGCTTCGGCGTGATCCTTCCTCTCGAACTGGATCTCTCCGATCATGAACTGCGCCCGCGCCGCCGCCTCCGTGCCCGACGCCCCGCCCTTGTCGATGGCCTTCTGGAACGCCTCAACGGCCTGGTCTGCTTTGCCCAGCTTGTACCAAGCCCATCCGAGTTCGTACCAGGCTTCGTCGGCATAAGGGGAATCGGGAAACTGAGTGGTGCAGCGGGTCAACAGTTCGGCGCTTTTCTGCCATTTCTGGACCCTCCCGGCGGCTTGGCCGGCATGGAGCAAAGCCTGCGCCCGGAACTCGTCCGTGGTCAGTCCTTCAAGCTGTTCGTAAGCGTCGAGGGCCTGTTGGTAGTTGCCCAACCGGAAAAGGCATTCGGCTTCCATGAAGGCGGCATCGGCAGCCAAGGGGCCGCGGGGATACGTTTTTCGCTGGTACGTGAAGGTCTTCCGCGCCGCATCGAAGAGCTCTTGATGATAGTAGGACCAGCCGAGTTTGTAGGTAGCCTTTTCTCCCAACTCACCGACGCCCGCCTTCTGCATGCTCAGATAGTACGCTTTGGCGGCTTCCGTGTAGTCCTTCCGGCCATACGCGTGCTGGCCGACGTGGAACCACGCTTCGGCCGCCCGTGGGCTTTGGGGATAGTCCTTGGCCAGGCGGGCAAAGACCTGCGCGGCTTCCGCCTGACGGCCCTGGTACTGAAGCGCCCAGCCCAGCTGGTATTGTACGCTGTCGGCGGCCTTGTAGTTGGGCTCATTCTCCAGCAGTGACTCGAAGGCGGCCACCGCCTCCTGGTAGCTCTCGAGGCTCATTTGGCACATGCCCAGCAGGTACTGGGCATCGGCCTTCTCCGGCGCTTGGGGATCGGCGGCCAGCATGGCTTGCAAGTCGTCGATCGCCCCGCGGTAGTCCTTCAGGCGGTAGCGAGCCAAGGCCCGGGCGTAACGGGCCCGCGGCACCAGGGCGTGGTTGGGGAAATCGGCAACCAGCTGGGAAAGCACCTTCTCGGCCGTTGGGACATCGCCCCGGTCCAGCTCGGCACAGCCCCATTCGTGCAGTGCGTGGGGCGCCAACGGACTTTTCGGCCAGTCCTCGACGAGCTTGCGGTAGGCCTCGGCGGCCGCTTCGTAGTTGCCCTGGAGGTACCGGCATTCGCCCAGCCGGTAGTGGGCTTTGTCCAGGTCGGGGCTGGACGGATAATCCCGGATCAGCCGCTCCAATGTACGGACAGCCGCATCCGTTTGATCCTGGCGGCGTTGGGCCAGTGCCAACAGGAGCAACACCTCCGCCGCCTGGGGCCACCGGGGCGTGGCAGCCAAGGACGCCTCCAATGATCGCGCAGCCTGCTGGTACTGGTCGAGGGCCAGACGACTGGCGCCGATCACGTAGTGGGCTTCGGCTACCAGCTCCGGCTTGTCCAGCCGCTTCAGCACCGGCTGGAGCAAATCGATCGCCGCCTCGTGCTTCCCGTCCAAATGGAGGGCCAAAGCGCGGCGCAGCTGCCAGACGGGCAACTCGTCGCGCCGTGGATATCTCTTGATCAACTCGTCGTACTCGGCTGCCGCCTCGGCATACCGCTTGAGCACCAACAGGCTCTCCGCGGCCACGTGCGTCACGTCGGCCGCCAGCTCACTGTCGGCGTACGCCTTGAAGAAAGATCGGGCATGCTCCAGCGCCACGGCGCCTTGGCCCGACTCCAAAGCCGCGAAGGCCGCCATGTACAAGGCCTGAGGGGCCACCGCGCTGCGCGGATACTTGCGCGCAAGCTCGGCATACAGCCCCACCGACTCGGCCCGCCGCTTGGGCAACTGGTAGACGGCGTCCGCCCGGTCCATCAGCAGCTCGGCCCTCCATCGGCTGTCTTTGTCCTCGGCGAGGGCCTTTTCCACCACGCCCAAAGCGTCGGCCGGGCGACCTTGCTTCAGCCAGGCCTTGGCCAACCAGTGGGCTGCTTCGACGACCTGCTCCCCACCGGCGTCGTAGACTCGCCTCAACTGCGCGATCGCCTCGTCGATCTGCCCTAGGCGATAATAGGCCTTGCCAGCCGCCAGGGCCGCTTCCTCCAGATGCTTCGACTGGGGGAACCGCTGGGGCAGCGACGCATACACCTTCGCCGCCTGGGCATATCGCCCCAGCTTCACCAACGTATCCGCCTGGCGGATCGCCGCCCAATCGGCCATGGCAAATCCCGCCGTGCCCGCTGCCCTGGTGAAACGATCCAAGGCCTCATCGTGTCGGCCCGAAGCAAAGAGCACCTCGCCCAGCCGCATGCTGACCTCCGTGGCCAGCTCGTGCTGCGGGTACTCGGCCAGGAAGGCCCGAAACGTCGCCTCGGCTGCCTCTTTTTGGCCCAATTCGTCCTGGGCAACGCCCAAGGCCCACAGGGCGTCCGGACGCAGCGTGTGCTTGGGGTACTTCTCCACCAGCTGCCGGTACATGGCTGCCGCTTCCTTGCGCTTCTTCTGCATGTACAGACATTCGCCCCGATAGAAGAGGCCGTCCGGTACGTAGCGACTCTGGGGAAACTTTTCCAGCAGAGTGGCCAGCGTCTGTGCGCCTTGCCCATAGTATTCGGGCTTTCCCGATTGCCCCAACTGGTACTGGGTCGCGCCCAGGTACAGATAGGTGGCGTCAAGCAATACCGATTTCGGGAACGATTTGACCACTTTCTGGAACGCGGCCAGCGCTTGCTCGAGCTTGCCGTCGTGGAAATAGCAGACACCCAGATAATGCGTGGCCTTGTCCACACGAGGGTCGCGCGGATACTGGTCGACGAACTTCCGCCATGCGTCGGCCGCGATGTCATAGGAGCCCAGGTTTTGCAGCCGCACCGCCGCGCTGTACTGCCGCGAAGCCTCCACGGCATCCGGCTGGGCCGCGGCCGAGCACACGCACACCGCCAGCCCGCCCAAGGCCAACGCAATACCATCGACAAACGACCGCCATCCAGTTCCCATGGAACGAACTCTTCTCCAGACCCTCTTCCAACTGACCAGGTCGTCAGGCCGTCACTCCACGCCTTCGCGGGGCGAGCGTCCAGTTGGGCGGCGGCCGCATCCGGTCCGTCTCCCATAGGCCGTCCGAGCTGTAACCGGCGGCCCTCCACGCCGCGCCCGGCCAGCCGTCCACGTCGCCGACCATTGGTTCGGGGACCCTGGCACCGCCTATTCCGTCTCATGATAACGGATTTGCAAAAGGGCGAAACGATTCCGGCTGCCAGCCCCCCGCCCCTGCCACAGCCCGGGACGTGGGATCGGCCCCCCTGGAAGGTTAAACCTCCCTCCAGGCGGGCGGTTCCGCGCCCTCCCCTCCGGCCGGCTGAATGCCGGGCCACCTCTCAGCTCGTCTCGTCGCGGCCGTCTGGTTCGCTCGCGCCCGGCTGGTCGGTTGGCCTCTGCGGCTGAGTCGGTTCAACGTCCTCACTGGCCTGTCGCCGCTTCCGGTACTGCTCGTAGCGCTGCAACAGCACGAAGGCGCCGGCAGTGAGCCCACCGGCCAGGTAGCCGAAGCCCGCGCCGAGCGGGATACTGAAGGGCACAACACAGGACAAGCTGAAGCACAAGTCGTCAGGCGGCACGTTGGCGGCGGCCGCTGCGTAGATGAGTCCCGCCACCAGTTCAACCGGCAAAAGAACCGCCCCGGCCCAGACCGACGCGGCACGAGGGTAGCCACCGCCGAACAACAGCATCTGCGCCATCCCCACGCCGGTGAAGAAGACCGCCACGCTCAGGAACACCCAAGGCGGTGCACCGAGAAGCTCCAGCACGGCGAACAGGATGGCATACATGGTAACCAACAACAGGAGTATGCCCGTACCGAAGCGCCGTGGCACCCCTACCGCCGGGGTCCGGTCCCAACGTGCGCCCCAGGGGCCCAACATCCTTGCGATCCGGTGCTCCGCCAGTTCCGCCTCTTCCGCCGCCGATGCCATAGAGGCCGACAAGGCCTCCCTCAATTCCTCATAGGCCACTCCATGCTGCTCGAATACCTGGGCCAGCGGCTCGGGCGGCTCGGCCACTATGGCCAACAGCAAGTGTTCCACGCCCAGGAAATGATGTTCCGAAACTGCAGCCACCTCCTGGGCGCGATTCAACCAGGGCACAAGGTACCGATCCAGCCAGAGCTGGAAGGATCTGTGTCGTGCATCGGGCCGCTTTTCCCCAGCCAGCGGGTCCCGCCTTGCCTGGTCCAACAGCCCGTCCACCGCCTTGGTCAACTCCCACAGGTTGATTCCCAGGGCTTCCAGGCACCGCAAGACTCCCCCGCGCTCCCCGCGCAGCAGCGTCCACACCAAGAGCACAGCCATCGTCTGGTGATCCAGATTGAGCGACCATCGGTAGGCGGCGCGGAAGGGCAGCTGTTCCAGCAGCTGATCCAGTTCGCGCGTTGTGCGATGAGTAACCCGTTCGCCTCCGTCGACCATGGTTTCTCCCCGCCCCATGATCTCTGGCTACATTCCACAACGGGCCGAAAAGCCGCAAGCAAGCCAGGCCCGACACGCCCGGACGGACCTCCATGCTACGCTACGGTCCGGCCACAGACAACGCCCCCTTGGCTCAGGACGCCCGGCTTCCGCCGCAAGGGTTCACCAGCCGTGGGGCCTGGCTGGCCGATGCGCCCGAATGGACCGGGCCCGGTGGTGTGAAGCCCAGCGGCCGGGTCCGTACAATGAGGGTGTGGCCAAGTCCTTTGGTTGCCGGACGACCCGACGGACTTGCTTTGCCGGAGGAGAACTCGCTGTGCAAGCAGGCGGCATTGTACTGTGCGGCGGCAGGAGCCAGCGGATGGGGCGATCGAAGGCCCTTTTGCCCTTCGGTACAGAATCGATGCTCCAACGGGTCGTCCGTCTGCTCGGCCAGGCGGTAGACCTCCTGGTGGTGGCAGCCGCTGAAGACCAGCCGCTGCCGCCTTTGCCCACGCCGGTGCAGGTGGTCCGGGATCGTCGTCCGGACCGCGGCCCGCTGGAGGGTTTAGCCGCAGGTCTGGCGGCGTTGGCCGGGCGAGCCGAGGTGGCCTTCGTCACCGGTTGCGACGTACCGCTCCTGGTACCGGCCTTCGTACGTCGCGTCGTGGAACTTGTCCGGGGCTACGACGTTGCCGTGCCCCATGTGGACGGTTGGGATGAACCGCTGGCGGCCGCCTACCGGGTGGACCTGCTGCCCCGGGTGGAATCGCTTCTGGAGGCGAACCGGCTGCGGCCCGCGTTCCTCTTCCAACAGGTACACACGCGGCGGATCGATCCTTCAGAACTGGTCGAGGTGGACCCCGAACTGTCCAGCCTGGCCAATGTGAACACGCCCGAGGACTACCGCGCGGCTTTGGCCAAGGCCAGATTGGCCTGAGCGGCGCGCGCCTGCAGCCCAACGGTAATGGCGGGGCAAGCGTTCATGGGCCGCGTAGTCACTACGGTGACTGTACCCCAACGCTGCAGAAACGAAAGGCAGGATGGGCATTCTTGCCCGTCAATCACCAGCTCGAGCGATGAGTCCGGCGGGTGCGGCAAGACTCACATTCTGTGAGACTGTAGCAACAAAACAGGGGGCTTCACCACCACGTCACGTGGCGAAGCCTTTAACCCCACAGTGCGCAGAGTCCGCTGAGAGCATTGAAGAGACGCTCCGTGAACAGCTCTGTGTTCCCTGCGTCTTCTGGGGTGAGGAACGGCGCGAAAAAGAGCCACACTCTTGCCATCTCGTACGAGCTGATCAAAGTGGCCCCACCTGCCGATCGAAGGGGCAGAGGTGGTGGAGACGGACGAGCTGTGCGAGACGTGCCACGCCACCTACAGCCAGCGGTTCGCCAAGAACGTTCACCATGAGATCTCATGCGAGCAATGCCATGGCGGGGCCACAGTCCACCTGGAAACAAGGGGAACCGAAGCCGGCACTATCCTGAGCTTTCGGAAGCCCGAGAAGGGGACGAAGGCCGGCAAGCTCCTCACGGCGGCCGAGCGATCGGAGATTTGTCTGCGCTGCCATGAGGGTGGCCAGAACGGCCAACAGGGTCCGTTGTGGATGCGGATTGGCGCCGCTCAGCCCATGCGCACCGCGACGTGGCCTGTACGGACTGCCACCGCGCCTATTACCTGGTCCCCCCTGGCACACCGCCGGTGGAAGAAGAGGCCCGGGCACCGTCAGTGGGCGACCCGTCCGTATGGCTCGCGGGTGGTCCATAGTCGGGTGAGGTTGGCCCCTCCCGTTTGCGGCGCCTTCCTCCAACGCGACCGATCTTGCGCACCGCCATCGGGCCTGTTCTGCAGCCAAACTCGCAGCCGTCGCCTCCATCTGCCCCCAGGTTGCGGCCGGCGGCCCAGGAGAGTCCCTTTGTGGAGGAATCGCCCGCCCCAGCGCCCGGCCCCCTGGGCGCCGTGGCACCGGACGTCTGTTACAGCTGCCATGACCAGATGCGCAACCTGGAACGGGTCGTCCATCCGCACCAGATCGGCGTGCCCTTCGATTTCGATTGCACGGCCTGCCACGACCCGCCGCCGCGCGGCTGGCCTCGGGACGTGAAAGGGCATCCCACCCAGTTCAATTGCACCACTTGCCACGTCGCCCACGGCAGCGTGAAACGGGAATCGCGCACCCAGCCGTGCATGACATGCCACGACGGCCACACCATGCAGGAGTGGCACGGATCGCCACACGCGGTGGGCGAAGTGGGCTGCACCGATTGCCACGATCCCCATCCGGCCGCGGGCCCCCCCATGGCTGTGGACGAGCCCGGTGTTTCCTACCGCTGCCACAGCCAGATGCAACAGCTGGAGCAAGTGGCCCACTCGCATCAAGTCCTGGGGCCCAACGGCTTTGTCTGTTCCACCTGTCACCGGCCCCACGGCCGCGTCATGGCGCACACACGCACCGATGTGTGCCTCCACTGCCACCAGGGCGCACCGGCCATGGCTTGGCACTCCTCCAGCCATGGCCGCCACGGCGTGGCCTGCGCCGACTGCCATTCAGCCCACCCGGAGATCGCTGTGCCCCGTGTCATCCCTGTGGGTCACACCAACGTCCGGCGGCCGCGCCGCCTGCCCATGGCCGTCGAAGAGCCGGAGGTCTGCTACGAGTGCCACCCGCAGATCTACGGGAAGACTTCCATGCCTTCCCATCATCCCATCCAGGAAGGCAAACTGGTCTGCTCCGATTGCCACGACGGCCACGGACAGGGCCTGGGCAACCTGACCACCGATTCGCTCAACGAACTGTGCTATCAGTGCCACGCCGAAAAGGAAGGCCCCTTTGTGTGGGAGCATTCTCCGGTGACGGAAAACTGCGATTACTGCCACGAACCGCACGGCACCGTGGCCAACAACCTGTTGCGCCAGCCGACCACGTTCCTTTGCCTGCGCTGCCACGCGGGCCACTCGCTCCACAGCAACCTGGACGAAGATACCTGCACCCGCTGCCACTTCGTCGATGGCGATTTCACGAACGTGGGCGGCGGACCACCCATCCCGCCCGTGCCCACCACCGCCACACTCCGTCGGGCCCTGTTTACCGATTGCACCCAGTGTCATACACAGATACACGGCAGTGACCTTCCCTCGGGCTGGGAGTGCGGCGGCATGATGAGACGGTAAAGTCTTATGGCCTGATCATATCCGTGCCCGCGTAGAGCCTCGAGAATGACGAATGGCGAATGACCAAGCAATCCCCATGACACATGCCGAAGGACGGCGTGCTATGGGTGCGAGCCGATTTCAGGAAGAATCGCCTTTGAACGTTGAGAGTTCCCGCCTGGGAGCGCTTGCCTGCGGCCCATGGGGGAGACGGCTTGCCGCAAGCGTTCTTGGCCAGCACCCGTTTGGGCATCCGAATCTCGATGTTCCTTCAGCATTCGGCATGCGTGATTCCATCGGCTGGTTGGTCGTGGCCACCGGCCGCCACAACAGAAAGACCCACTCGACTGCCCGCGTTTGAGCCCCTGATCGAGACCCGAATGACCCGCAATCGTCTGACACTGCCGCTGATCATTTGGACGCTGGTCTGCCTTCCCGGGCCGGTGACGGCCCAGGGGCCCGCGCAGCCCTGGCATCGCGTGGAGGAGGGCCAGACCGCCGGGTGGCCGGAGAGGCGGCTTTTCCCGCCGGCGGACGAATCGCCGCGGATAACGACCCAGCCCCAAAGCCCTCGCCCGGCCGTCACGTTCGCCAGCGTGGAAGAGCCCGCAGCCCAGGCCAGCGGCCCGAAACGCTTGTCCAATGAAAGCCGGCCGGTTGCAGTCCTCGAAGGGGACAGCCCGTCGAGCCCAAGAACCGAGCCAAAAAGGGATTGGCTGGCCGGCCTTGCCTCTGGCTGGCCCCCGGCGATCCGCTTCACCTTCGCCCCTTTCCATCAGAAGGCGCCCAGCGAGGCGACCGGCAGGGAAGGGGACGGCGGTGAGGATGGTCCCGTTCTCATGCCGTCCCATCCCCTGCCCGCGCAGCCCGTGGTCCGCTGGCCGACCACTGCCGTCCGCTTCGGCTGGTGGTCCGTCCACTCCGACGGTTCCCCCGTCAAGGTGGGCGAATTCCAAGACCTCGGCTCCTCGCCGTTCTGGGACATCGACGCCCTGTGGATCGGCGATCAGCGGAGCGTGGACCTCTTCGCCACAGGCCTGGATCAGGAGGCCACCCAACTCGGCCTGGCCTACTTCGGCCCCCACCTGTCCGTCGACCTCGAATACGATCGCTACCTCCGGCGATTGGACCACGATCCCCTGAGCAACTTCCCCACCCCGGAGAGCGAGGAGCCCATCGTGGCTGAGGATATCCACGCGGGACAGGATTACGCCATCCGGGTCCAGGAATTGAAAACGTCTGTCCACGGCTTCCTGGGCCGGGCCCTGAAGTACCGCGTCAACGTTTGGATGTTGCGCAAACATGGCGAGCGCCAGGCCCGGGCCATGCAGCACTCTTCCGACCCGTCCAGCTGCACGCAATGTCACGTGCTCAGCCAGCGACAGCGGATCGATTGGCTCACCACCCAGATCGAACCCGTGCTGGAGGCCGGCTGGGGGCCAGTCACCGTGGAGTACTCCCGCCCCATGCGCTTCTTCTCGCAGAACGACCAGGTGGTTACCCGCACGTTCAACCGGCGCGTGCATACCCTCTCCGAAGACAATTACGCCCTTGTGCCGGAGAACTTCACCCAGATCGATCGGCTCAAAGTCTCCGCCCACCTGCCTGTGCGGACCCAGTTCTACGGGCGCGTCCTCTATGGGGATACCCGGAACCGGTTCCGGGATACCCATCGCCGCTTCTACGGCTACGACCTGCGGCTCACGAACCGCTGGTGGAAAGGATGGACACGGACCGGCTATGCCGCGCATGCACCGGCAGATCAACCAGTTTCCGCCGTTTCTCATCGAGCCGGAGGCCAGTTCCGTGGAAGACCCCACTTCCATCGTGCCCCCTTTCGGCTTGCGTCATCCGTTGAATTACTTCCGCACCGTCGCCGGGGTGAATGCCTATTGGCATCCCTTCCGCTGGAACGAATTGGCCTCGGGTCTGGCCCTCAACGCCGGTTACGAACAGGGCGCCATCCGGCGCGAGTTTGCCACGTACGTGGTGCAACAGACCGGAGACGTGGTGAGCCAGGAGCATAGCCCGTACCACACCTGCTCTGTGGGGGCCTCCATGCGCTGGTCACCCAAACTGGAGACCTTTGTCCGCTACCGCGGGCGAAGCATCGACGATCCCCTGTTTGCCATCGACAAGGACTGGGGCGCCACGAACACCGCCCAGCCCGAACGAGAAGACTTGATCGAAGTGGGAGGGACATGGACGCCTGTGCCCAACTTCCTGGCCAACGTGACCGCTGGGATCGACAACCGGGACCACGATTCGGAGATCACCGAGTTCGAAGAGAACGACTACCCGATCACGTGTACCCTTTGGTACGCGCCCACCCCACGCTGGTCGTTGACCGCCGGCTACGGGTTCTACTCCAACTGGATCGACCAACAGATCCTTTTCCCCAGCGACGATCCGACGGTAGAGATCTGGGACCGCCGCCGCTGGAGCCATCGCGGCCGCATGCGACTGCTGAGCTTGGGTACCGCGTACGCCTGGTCGACCAACCTGACCCTCTCGGGCGGCTTGGAAATGCTTTGGGGCCGCAACACTCTGGACCCGCTGGAACCCTGGCCCGACTTGCCCGGCTACATCAACGTCGTGGTGAACAAGACGCGCTACACGGCCGGCGTGGATTGGACCCCCCGCCCCTGGATCTCCGCCTGCTTCCGCTACATCTTCGACGAGTACGAAGACGAGTCGGCCAGCTATCTCAGTGGCACCGCCCACATGTTTCTGGCCGGAGCGTCGCTGTTCCGCTGATCGCCCGCGCCGAACTCAAGATGGTGCCGGTGCGGCGGCCGAGCCAAGTTGCCCGCCCTGCGAAAGGCGGCGGAGGGGGCTCGCGCTGCGCGGAGGCTTTCCCCTTCGCCGGGCAGCCCATCCCGCCCTCGTCGCCCCACTTGCTGTCCGCATCGCCGCCGATGGCGTTACAATATCCCAGCGTTGCGAGCCGGTACGGTGGGATGAACATTCCTGGCCGTCATAAGTGGGGGGAACGCGCAACAAACCGGGTATCGTAGATGCCACAAAATGTGAGTTTTGCCGCACCGGCGGGCCTCGCCGGTCGAGGCCGAGCCGACGACGCAGCTCTTTGCGGCCAAGGCCTATCATGACAGAGGATCGTACATGCCCACGGAAACGATGACATCGCGCGAAAGGCTGCTGGCAGCCTTGAATCACCAGGTTCCGGACCGGGTGCCCATCGATCTGGGCGGGAACCAGACGGGGATCCACAAGTTTGCCTACCAGGCGCTTCTGGACCATCTCGGCCTTCGGGACGAACTGACCATCATGGACTCGGTGCAGCAGTTGGCTCGGCCGTGCGAAGCCGTGTTGGAGCGGTTCCACGTCGATACGCGGTACATTGCCGCCGGGCCTGGGGCGGGGTTCGACGGCACGATCGTCCAGCGGCGCCGTGACGGCCGTTTGTGGCACGACCTGACCGATGAGTTCGGCGTGCGATGGTCCATGCCCGATGACCAGCCGTTGTACATGGACATCTCTTACCATCCGTTGGCCGACGCCACCCTGGACGACTTGCGAGACTATCCCTTTCCCCGCGGCGACGATCCGGCACGCTTCGAAGGGCTCCGCCAACGGGCACTGGAGATCCGCAACGAGACGCCCTATGCGGTGGTCAGCGGCATTGCCGGCGTGGTTTACGAAATCTGCTGGTACATGCGGGGCCTGGAACAGTGGTTCATGGACATGATCCGACAGCCGGCCTTTTGCGAAGCCCTATTGGACCGCACGCTGGCCTTCTGGATGGACTGGTTCCGTCTGTTCCTGGATGAAGTGGGTGACCTGGTGGATGTGATCATGATCGGCGACGATCTGGCCGGGCAGCACGGGCCGCTGTTCCGCCCCGAGTTCTATCGCCGGGTGGTCAAGCCGCGCCAGCGGCAGCTGGTCCAGTACATCTGCTCCCGCACCGATGCCAAGATCTGGTATCACACCTGCGGGGCCTGCGCCGCTTTCATCCCCGATCTGATCGACAACGGCATCCACATCCTCAACCCCGTCCAGGTCAGCGCTGCGGGCATGGACCCGGAGACCCTGAAAAGTCGCTTCGGCGATCGACTGGTTTTCTGGGGCGGGGCCATCGACGCTCAGCACGTACTGCCGGGCGCGTCGCCCGATGAGGTGCGCAGGGCCGTACGGCGCAACGTGGAAATCTTCAAGCGAGGGGGCGGTTACGTGTTCAACAACGTGCACAACATCCAAGCCGGTGTGCCGCCGGAGAACATCGTGGCCCTGTTTGACGCCGCCTACGAGTATGGGTTCTATGAATAGGCCGGTATGCATTCGCACCTCCGCACCCCAACGGTCGCCCGCTGCCCGCGGACAAGGCCTTTGGAGGCGTGCCCGCGAGGCGCCGAGACACTCGCCGTGGCGTCCGCGGCCGTAGGGCAGGCGGCCCAGGGATTCCAGGTTGCGACGGGCTGCCGGCCG
>DQVB01000306.1 GCA_015661985.1 Planctomycetota bacterium
GGAGTAGTAGAGCACGCCGTCCATCAGGCACAGGCCGCAATCGTTGCCGCCTGTGCCCAGCTCGGCAAAGTCCTGGCGCCACACCTCCTCGCCCGTTTCGATATCCCAGGCGCGGATCAAAGGCAGATTGTCCTTCGGATAGTACGGGTTGTTATGGGTGTAGATCCAGCTCATGATCTCGGCGCCGTTCGGCGACGGTTTCGGTTTGCCTTTCATGACGAACGGTTTGGCCGTGCCCTGGGGCGCATACCTGCCTGAACCAAAGCCGTAGATGGCCAAGTTCTTGTAGACCACCGGCGGGGCCTGGCGGCTCCAGCTGGGTGAGCCGGTGAAGGGGACCTCCCAGAGGAGCCGGCCCGTGCGCGCATCCAGACACCGGAGCCGCGAGCGGCGCATCCCCGCCTGGGGCACCAAAAGACGCTCGCCGTAATACAACGGCGACGTGAAGGAAAGATACACATCGGGGAAATACCGCCGCCACAACAGCCGCCCCGTCTCCTGCTCCACAGCGATGATCTGTCCTTCGGCCGTATGCGTGTACATCCGCCCGCCGCCACAAACGGGCAGGTGTTTGAAGGTACCTTCGTACCGCCGGATCCACTTGATCTTGACCGGCAGCCTCACGCCTTGGTCGTTCCAGTTGCTCGAGAGGAAGTCACCGAAGTTGGTGAACCAGTCGTACTCAGGAGCGGCTCGGTCCGTGCGCAGCGGATGGCGCACACGCCACACTTCCAGGTCCCTGCTCGGCAACTCTGCGCGGCCTTCCCGTCCCAACACGTAGAGGTATCCGTCTTCGCAGCCGAAATAGATACGGCTGTCGCACACAGCCGCCGGTGCGGAGATGGGAGAACCGAAAGCGGTTTCAAAGGACCAGACGGAACCATTGCCGGAAAGGGGCACCACGTAGAGCTTGCCGTCCAGGCCGCCGAAGACGCCTTGATCCCGAAGCAAGATGGGCGAACAGATCGACGGGTACCCGCCCAGACACTCCGGCTCCGATCGGCCGGGACAATGGCGGCAGAAGCCGAACCCGCGCTCCGGCCGGCATCGGTACACGTCTTTCCCCCGCAGGCTGACCGAACAAAAGCTCATCAGCCCCGGCAGGTTGATCGCCGTCTCCGTGCCGCGCACGTAGTCGCTTTCCACCTCGCCGTCCCGCAGCCGGAAGATTTCCACGCGGCCCGAGTTGTCCCGCCGGTGCCACTGGCGATACACCGCCCCGTCGGCGCCGATACTCTGGCCGAAAGTGGCCGGATACTCGCTTCCCGCGTACGGCGGCACCACGCCCACCGCCCGCAGCCGCGCCCCATCGCCGGCATCCTCCAGCCACACCGTGCGTCCGCCGGCGGGCACCACGACCAGCCCGTCGTGCCAGGCAATGTCCACCGAACAGCAGAACGAGTCGCGCCACGTGACGCGGCCTCGCTTGTGGGCCAACCAATCCTGACCGTTCCAGCGGTCGCCCTCCAGTCCCATCACTTCGCGCACGAAGTCCCATGTCCAGCACACCGTGCCATCGGGCTCCAGGGCATAGACACGCGAGCCCAAGGTGGCGAAATAGACGCGCCCGCCCCCCACCACAGGGGCGGAAAAGATCGGCTCGCCGCAGCGGATCTCACGCACCAGCCGGCCCGTTTCGGCGTCGAGCACGCAGTAACGACCGGCGGTCGTGCCGAAATGAAGATAACCGTCGACCACGGCCGGAGAGGAAACGTTGTTGCAGTTGCCCGGCTCGTTGCCGCTTTCGTATTTCCAGATGATCTTCAACGTGTCGGTGTCGATCGAGAACGCCACCCCCGAACCATCGACCACGTACACCCGGCCGCGGGCTACCACAGGCGAAGTGAGCACCGCATCGGTCAGCGGCACGGCACCGATCAACCCGAGTGGCACCGGCACACTCCGGTCCGGCACGTCGCCCGAACGTCGCGAGTCGTACTTCAGCTGCAACCAATCCCCGGCGTCCGATGGGCCGGCCCTCAACGAGAGGAGCGCCGCTAAGGCTACGGCCCAAACTCCGCGCGCGCAACTATCCCCACCGCCGCTTCGTTTTCCTTGCATCGTTCCACCTTGCGATCCCGCTGTCAAAAAGAAACCACGTGGCCACGGAGATGCTTTCAGGCTACCGTTCCGGAAGCGCGAGGGCAAGCCCCAAGACCTGCCTGACTGTTGCCGGCTTTCTGCGGTCGCGAACCATAACAGAATGCTGAAAACTCGACAAACCCGGCTGAAGCCGCCCGGCAAAGGTTGGGAGCCCCGCCAACCGCCAGTTCAAACTGGTGGCAAACAGGAAGTCGGCTGAAGCTCACGGAACAAGCTCACAATCAGACGGACATGGGGTGGCAACAACACATGATGGTTGAGTCGAAGATGCCAACGTCGCACTGGATGCTCAGCCAGTGCCCTGAAGCCAACAGACGGGGCACGACGCGCAGAATTGTTTGACCGTTGGCCGTAGAATACAAATGCCAGGGCACCCGCCCTCTGAAGCTCAGCCGGCTTCAAGCCGATCCATGGTCTGCGACCAGTTTCAACTGGTGGGAGAAGGGCCTATAATCCAAGTCAAAGCCGGCTTCAACCCGGTTTGTCGACGAAAGGTATGAACCGTGGCCGGCCATGTGTTTCATGAGGTTCACCTCCATCTCGACTGCCATGTCAAAGATGAC
>DQVB01000224.1 GCA_015661985.1 Planctomycetota bacterium
GACGCGCACCGTTGCCGGGGTGTAGCCGAAACGGCGAGCCACCTGGAGCGGCGGAGCAACCTTCGACGAAACAGGCCCGCAAGGCCTCATACTGCCGATGGGTGGTACCGGAGGGTTGGTACTGTTGGAGGGATGAAGGAAGTATTCGGAGAACGTCACCCTTTCCCTGGACTGATGGCACATGCATCCACTCTCTCAACTGCGTCCGTGCGTAGCGTAATCATTTGCGGCTGATGCCGAACACCCACATGTTTTCGGCACAACTCGCACATCGCCGTGGGGCAGCCGAAATTGGCCCGTGACAGGTAGCCCTGTGGCAGCATAGATTATCAGTTGAGCCAAAACCTGTCAGCCCTGGAACAGAAAACCCCAGTTTTCCGCCCTTTCCGCACCGAAAGTGCTAATCGAAGACCCCTCTGTGGGAATCCAGGCTAGCCAATGGCCTTCGGCTGGACCGCACCACGCCGGACGACCAGAATCTGGTTCAGGTTCGGCGCCAGCCCGAGGCGATAACGGTTGCGGTCCCAGTTCAAGTAGAAACACGTACCAACGAGCCCTTCAAGCACGTTGTCCACGTCGACCAGGTTCAAATCAGGCGTGCCCACAGCCGTCTTGATCTCCGGCAACGTCGCTTCGGCCTTCGACCGGCTCATCCCACCGTTCGACTCGAAGAAGGTCGTCGAAGCCACCTTCCGGTGAAGACAGGCCTTGCGGGTCGCTTCCGGTGCCTCCTTGTCCAGCCGCACGGCGTGGGCGTCGCTCTTGCCGGCAATGTCGGTCGTCACCGGGACCTCCAGTTCGCTGGAGCCGAGCTGCTCGAACATCGCGGCCCGGAACACCGGGTCTTCCACGGGGGCCGACCCAAGTGTGATCAGCGGTTCCCGGGCCGCCTTTCGATGCTCCTCTTGGAAGCCATAGGCGACCCAGAGAGCCAGAAGCCGCAAGATGCCCCGCGTGCGCTGAAACCGCGGCAGGCTCTACCATTTCCGCTCGAACACGGACAGGACCGACGGATGGAACGGATACGAAGCCTGGAATCTCTCGTAGGCCGTGTCGGCGTCGATCCCGGTCAACTCGGCCGCATGCTCGATCACCCACTCGGCGTAGGCCCCGGCCGTCTTGCGCCCCTCGTCGGGCATCCCATACCACTCGAACAGCCGCCGGCGGATGATCTCCGCGATCTCCACGTCGGCCGACATGATGATCGCCTTGCCCAGCCGGTCCAGCATCTTCTTGAAACGCTGCTCGTCAGCTACGTCTTCCGGCGTGTATTCAAGCTCGGAGGCGGGAATCGAAACCACCACTGCCACATTCTTCTCGCCGCGGGCGGTCTCCCCCAAGGCATCCGGGAAATTGTACAGCCGGCTGCCGTACCCCCGTTTGCGGTAGGTGCTTGCGTAGCTGAGGATCTCGTCCATCAAGATCACGGCCGGGCGGTCTTTTGGAAGCATCGCCCGAATCGCATCGCCCTTCGGCTCGACGAACTCCTCCTCGTGTTGGCGGATGGCCGCAAATGACTCCGCACCACCGAGTTACCAGGCAATCTCACCCCACGGGGTACGCCTGACCGGCTCGTCGCCTCCGCCGCGGCCTGTGAGCGAGTCGAACTCCTTGCCCATAAACACGGCGACCGCCACTTCCGGAACCGTCGCTACTCCAGCTTTCGCCAGGATCCGGTTGACGCCTTTCCACGCTTTGGCCTTCTCGCCACCTCTGGCCAAGTGGTACAGCGCCGCGAGCGAATGCGATTTCCCGCCCCCGAACTGGGTGGCCATGTTGAACACGGCCGAGGTCTCCACCTGAATACCCGACATCCGCCGCACCACCTGCGAGCTGAGGTCGAGCAGGCTTTCGGTCAAGTAGGTCCGCTCAAAGAAGCGATCCGGCTCCACGTAGTCCCTGTGTGCTCGACCGAAATAGACGTGGTCCAGATGGATGGCAAACTCCGATGCGTCCAGCGGCCGGTTCTCGCGGAGGTCCTCGCGCGGCGTAACGACTTCGTACCAGAGTTTCAATTTGGTCATGCTGGGTCATCCCTTTCTGCTGGTTGGCAGCGGCCGGATCCGAATTCGGTGTCCCTCGACCACTGCGAAGCAGCCTTCCCAGTCGGATCGGCTTTCCAGAGCGTCGATGGCATGCTGGTTGTCGCTCTCCGGGTCGGCGCCCGATAGACGGAGCAGAATCACGCCACAATTCGCGGGCAGTCCGTACCGAAAGGCCAGCTCACCGAAGTCCTTATCGTGCGTGACGACCAACCGTTGGTCCACCTGAGCGCGGGCGAGTACGGCTTCGTCGCTTTCGGAGCGCATCGACTCCTTGACGGACAAGACGTCGTGACCCCGGTCGCGCAAGACGCGAATCACGCTGCCGGACACGTTTTCATCGGCGATGATTCGCATCGGCCTGGGCCTTTCACCTGGGCAGCAGGTAAACACGCTCCGATTTCAGCACGTCGCTCGCGTACGCCAGGCACGCCTGGATGTCCTCACGAGTCAAATGGTCGTATTCCTGCAAGATCTGCTCGACCGTCCATCCGCGCCCCAGCAAATCGACTACGAACTCAACGGAAATGCGCGTCCCCTTGATGACCGGTTTGCCCACCAGCACCTTGGGATCGACAGTGATTCGTTCTTCCCAGTTCATTTGGCATCTCCTTTCAGCCTTCCCTTATCCGCAGCCTATTCTCCTGAAGAATCTACAAGTTGCCCTCCAGCGGCTCCGTCTCAAGCACCCGAACAAGCTGTGCCGTCAAAGCCAGCACCGCCGGCTTTGCCTGGGTTCGGGGGCGCAGCACCACCATGCCTTGGTACTCACCCGGCGGATAATCCCGGATGTCTGAAAATCCAGTTCCAGGGTGACGATCGCCCGTCGCTCTGACCGGCACACACTGGCCACCCGGGGGTCGGGATCACCGACCATTCGTTCGTCGTGAACCGTCACCGCATCGTGACCAGCGTCGCGCAATGATTCGGCGCCTCCACCGGCAGGTTCTCGTCGATCTTCAGTCACATTAGGCCGTTCCCGGTGACAGCGGCACGACGCGTTCCCGCGCCAGTTCCGCAGCGTACGCGATCGATGCATCGATATCTTCACCAGTCAGCGACGGGTAACTCGCCAGAATCTCGTCGCGAGAAACCCCGGCGGCAAGATTGTCCAAGACCACCGAGACCATCACGCGCGTCCCTTTGATGCATGCTTTGCCGTGGCACACTTGGGGATCGACGGCAATTCGATCTCGCCAATTCATAGGCTCGCTCCTTATCAACCCACCGCAGAGGACGCAGAGC
>DQVB01000379.1 GCA_015661985.1 Planctomycetota bacterium
GCTCTGGCGGCCACGGAGGCCGTCGGCGCACTCGACCCGCAACGGGCTCCAGCGGCACTGCGGAGGGCGTTGGGCCATCCGGATGCGGAGGTGCGGGAGGTGGCCGTGCGGGAACTGACGAAAGGGCACTCCCACGAGAACCCGGTGGAAGAGGACCTGGCAACCCTGGTGGACGATCCCCATGGAACCGTGCGTCAAACCGCAGCCTGCTGTCTGGCGTCGCTTGGGACCGACGTTGCCGTGGGGAAGTTGCTTTCCATAGCAGTCGACGGCCCCCCAGCGGCACGGGCCGCCGCCCTGGAAGCCGTGTGCGGGGTCGACGCCGGGGCCGCCGTGGATGCAGCCCTTTACGCGGCGTTGGACGACCCCTCGTGGGAGGTTCGCGCCGCTGCCCTTTGCGGCCTGGCGGCACGCCGGCAGGTCGACGTGACGCAGAGCCTGTTGGACCGTCTGACGGACACCTCGGCGGCCGTCCGCCGGGCTGCCGTGCGAGTCTTGGGCCGGCAGAAGCCGGGCCCATGGGCCGACCGGTTGACGGAAGTGTTCCGCCATGATCCCGATGCAGGCGTACGCCGCGGGTGCGCGCGGGCGATGGCGCAGCTGGGCGTCCCCGGGGCGACCGACACGTTGGTGGAGTATCTGGTTGGCGAGCAGACCGATCCCCATGTGGTCGTCGGTGCGATCGACGCCCTGGCCGTTGTGGGCGACGAACGGGCTGAAACGACGCTGAACAACCTCATGATCGACGGCGATCCTGAGGTCCGCGAGCATGCGGCGGCCGCGCTGGAAAGCATCGCCCGCCGACGGCCCGTGCCGGCCGGCTGAAACCATTGTCCCCTGGATTGAGGAGGTACTTGCCCATGACGACAAGAGCTCTGGTTGTGGACGACTCGCCAATGGTTCGCGATCTGCACGCGTTCATGTTGCAGAGTGGAGGCTTCCAGGTGGATGGGGCGGAAAACGGCAGTGATGCACTGGAGAAACTCCTCAGAAGGAAATACGACCTTATCGTCACGGACATCAATATGCCTCGGATGGACGGCTACGAACTGGTACGGTCCATCCGCGAAATCGAGCAGTACAAGGCGACACCCATCATCATCGTTTCCACGGAATCCGAGGCGTCGGACAAGAGCAAGGGATTCGAAGCGGGGGCGAACGTGTATGTGGTCAAGCCAGCCAAAGCGAATGATCTGGTTCTCAATGCGATGATGCTGACCGGAAAGTAAACCAGCGGCGCGGTGGAGGATCCGGAGTTATGGATGAAACGCGACAGACCGAGGGGACCGGCGAACAGGAGATCTTGCGCGAGTTCGCCGAAGAGGCGAGGGAACATTTGGCCACCGTCAGTGAGGGGCTGTTGGAATTGGAACGCGAGGCCGCGGACCCGGACGTCGTCAACTCGATCTTCCGCGGCCTGCATACCATAAAGGGCGTGTCTTCGTTTCTGGGATTGAGCCAGATCAACCGTCTCAGCCACGCCGGGGAAAGCCTTTTGGACGGGGTGCGCAACAAGGCCGTCGATCCCACACCGGAGGTGGTCGACGCCCTGCTCGAGACGTGCGACGTGCTGTCTCGACTGATCGAACACGTGGCCGACATGGATCCGGCCGAGCCGCACTCGAGCGAGGTGGAGCCCCTGGTGACCAGGCTCCGCCAGCTGGCGGGGAGGGCACCCGCGGGAAAGGCACCGGCCACGCCCAAGCCGGGCGACGAAGCGTCGTCGACCCAGAGCGACGAACAGGTCGACGCGTTGTGGCCGGCGCCGGGCACCGGTCTGGACCCCGAGCTGGTAAAACAATTCACTGCCGAACACGTGGATACACTCCAGCAGCTGGAGGAGTCCGTGCTGCGGCTGGAGGAGGATCCGGGGAATGTGGAGGAGATCAAGACCGTTTTTCGCGCGGTCCACAGCATCAAGGGAACGGCCGACTACGTCGGCCTGGCACAGACAAAGGCCCTGGCCCACTGCCTGGAAGACCTTCTCGAGCTGGTCCGGCGTGGTCGCTTGGCCCTGGTCGGCGAAGTGAGTGAGCTGCTGTTTGCAGGCACAGATGAACTTCGGTGGCTGATAGAGCATCTTCGCGATGACGGTGAGGCAGGACGGGATCTCCGGGATCTGGTGCGGCGTCTGCGGGCCTGTGCGGAGAAGACGGTGCCTCCGGATCAAGCCTCCGGCGGTGCTTCCCCGTGCGGTGCCCGCCCGACGGGCGATCCCCGTTTGGACGTTTTCATCCAATCCGCCTCGCAGCAGATCGAGAGCATCCGCATTCAAACCAGAAAACTCCTGGACGGCGACGGCGACGACTCCAGTCGCCAGGCGCTGGAGCGGGCTCTGGCCACGCTGGAAAACGCAGCTCAGTATATGGGACGAGAGGAGTTCGTCGGCCCGTGCCGGGAGTTCCTCGGACTGGTGACGCAGTTGCCGGCCGCCCCCACCGACACGGATCGTGACCTCACCGGCCGACTCGATTCACTCACCGAGGAACTGGAACGGATGCTCCAGGAGTTCAGCCAGTAAGGTGGAAGTGCGGGGGCAGCCGGATCGGGCTCAACCGTCTCGCGGCCCGCCACTGTCTCCAGCGGGCCAGCCGCGGCGCCTGGACGATCGTCGCCACCGGCCGGACCGCGGACGATGCGGGTGGACCAGAGAAAACTCGACGACTACATCAACCTCCCCGGCGAGTTGGTTATCGCCCGCAACGCCTTGGTCCATGCGTACCGACAGTTCGAATCCGAACCGACGGCCGGGGTGCGGCACCTGAAGGGCGCCATCGATGCGGTGCAGCGCATCGCCAGCCGGATCCAGGACAACGCGATGGCCATGCGCATGGTGCCCGTGGGTACGGTATTTCAGCGTTTTCCCCGGGTGGTTCGCGACATCGCCAAGTCGCAGGGAAAGAAGATCCAGGTTCACATCTTCGGCGAGGACACCGAGATCGACAAGCAAGTGGCCGAGGCCCTCGTTGACCCCCTCTTGCATCTTGTGCGAAATGCGGCGGACCATGGTATCGAACCGCCGGACCAGCGCCGGGGAGCCGGCAAGTCGGAAACCGGACTCATCACGCTCAAAGCCGCCCGGGAAGGCAACTCGATCGTCATCGATGCGATCGACGACGGAAAAGGGATCGACGTAGAACGGTTGAAAGCGAAGGCCGTCGAACAGGATGTGCTGAGCGAAGAGCGGGCACGGGCATTGGCGCCGAAGGATGCCCTGCAACTTGTTTTCGCACCCGGCCTGAGTACGGCGCGCCGAGTGACCGATGTCTCCGGCAGGGGCGTGGGAATGGACGTGGTCCGCACCAACATCAATCAACTCGGCGGCACCGTCCTCGTTGACTCCGAACCGGGTGCGGGCACGCAATTCCGCATTCAGCTGCCGCTCACCCTGGCGGTGACCACCGTCCTTTTGGTTCGCTCGCAAGGCCAACGATATGCCCTACCGATTGAGGTGGTACGGGAAACCGTCAAGCTGGAGCCGCGAGCGATCCAACGGCTCAAAGGGCATCGGGCCATCGCCCTGCGTGGCGAGCTCGTCGTGGTGAAACCCCTTGCGGAGCTTCTCGCCGAACGGGCCGCGCCGGACACACGGCGCGCGGCGCCCGAACCGATGGAGCTCGACGCCACAGGCCGCATTCCCGTCGTCGTCGTGGAGGCGGGCGGAGCACCGCTGGGATTGGCCGTGGGGTCTCTGGAGGGTCAGCAGGAAATCGTTCTCAAGCCCCTCCCACCCTACTTGGCCAAACTGCCCGGGCTGGGCAGCGCCACGGTGATGGGTGACGGCACGATCGTCCTCGTTCTGGATCCCTCGACGCTGTGGCCGGCAACGATGAGTAAGGAGGCGAACGGTGCGCGCCGGACATGAACTCCCCACGGCGGGTACGGCGCTTCGGCGTCTGCCCGCGAAACCGGAAACCATTGACAAGGGCCGTCCTCGAGGATCCGCGAGGATCGCGGGATTTCCCCCGGGCGGTCGGGTCGCGCCCCCGGGACAGCCTCTGTCGTCACCGCAGCCCGAAGCCCCAGCCGAACCGGGCCTCAGGCCGCACCCTGACCAAAGGTCGTTACCGTAGGCGTGATGACCGCCGCCGCGCGCACTCTCCACGCCGTATTACGTTCGATTCGTTTGACTTCGATCGACGGAGTCGTGACAATGGCCAACTCGCGGAAACCAATCCTGGTCGTCGGAAATGACCGATCCCCCACGCGCATGGTCCACCTCGCGGCGTCCGGAGGCTGCGAACTCGTATACTGCGAAAGCCTTGAACAGGCGCTGCAAATGCACCTCGAACAATCCGGGGAACTCGTACTGATCCATTCCCCCGACAGCGCCGACGACTGCCGGACCTGTTGCCGGCTCAAGGCCGCCGCCACCGCCCGGGGCTTGGCGGCGGAGGTCTTCTGTTTGGCGGCCCCCGCGCACGCACCGTCTTGTCGTCGCCCCGCGGAAGCCGAAGAGGTGATTCTCCGGCCCGCGGTCCGGAGCGACGTGCCGGACCCGACAGAACGTCCCGCGGTACGGCCCGATGCCCCGGATGGAAGGACCAGGGCAGACGGCGCCGACGATTGGCGCAGGCCGATCGATCTTCTGGCGGTCCAGGATGCCGCTATCGTGACCCTGGCCACCGTCGCCGAATTCAGCGAGGAGGACAGGGGGGCGCACCTGGAGCGAATACGGGAGTACTCGAGGATACTGGCCGAACAACTCCGCCGTGATGGCCCGTACGCATCGATCATCGATCGGGAATTCGTTGATGATCTCTACCGGTCAAGCATACTGCACGATATCGGAAAA
>DQVB01000499.1 GCA_015661985.1 Planctomycetota bacterium
GAACGAACCATCTTTGGCCTCCTTGCCGTTGAGGAAGTGTTCGTTACATCCCCTTTTGGCAAGAGAGGCCTTTTGTGTCCATATCAGTTTGCCCCACAACGAGTTAGCGAAGTTCAAGTGCCATTCGGGCTGCGCCCCCTTTATGATGCCCGACAGGAAGCGTGGCCACATCGGCTTTCTGGGCCACGGGGCCGGAGGCGCCTTTCGCAACATCCGGATCAAGCCGCTGGACCAGTAAAGAGCCGGTCCCCTCGGCCCGGATTGGCCCCCTACGGCTCGGGCAAGTGGCCGAGTTCCTGGAAGCGGGCGGCGGCGTTCAGGAAATGGGCCGTGAGCCAGAAGACGGTCCAATCCTCGACATAACCGCCGCGCAGCGCAAAGATGTCGTCGAGGCGCCCGCGCTGCGCGTAGTTCGTGTGCTGCGGCTGCTCGCCGTGGCTGCCGTACGGGTCGATCAATTGTCCGCAACTGCGGAACATGAGCAAACCGATTCGCTGCAGACGATTGTCCCGGAGGATCTGGGCGAGACGATAAACGTCCGGAGCGATCAGCACGCCGAACGCATCGATGTGCTGATTCTGCGGCGAGACCACCGTCCAGCCGCGCGTCTTGAAAGCGTGGTTGCGCAATCGCCCGGGCGGCAGGTCGATGTCCCACACGACCAGGTATGTGAGCACCACGTCGCACGCGTGCCGGGCCCATGCGAGGAAACGTTCCTCGCCCGTCATTTCGTAGACGGCCAGAAAACCCTGAAACGCCGCATAGGCTCCTTCCTTGTCTTCGCATTGGGCATCGAGCGTGCCGCCCCAATAGGGCTCGCGCATGCGCAGGTGCCGGTGCGCGTAGTGTTCGGCTGCTTTGGTCGCGGCCCGGCGGCAGTGGGCGCTGCCGAACAGATCGGCAGCCAGGCACAGCGGAGCGATGAAAAACGCCTCGGCCGTCGAGCGCGGTCGCCAGTCCTCTTGCAAAATGCGCCGGGCGTGGAACTCGCTCGCTTTCCGCAGGAACGCCTCCCAACGCGACGTGTCTCGCCCGGTTTTTCGCCCCACCCGGATCGCGCGGGCGAAGTTCAACATGCCCTGTCCCTGGGAAAGCAGTTCGTGGCCGAACCACTTTTTCGCTTCGTAGTCGTACCAGGTGTGGAAACCGCCTTCGTAGAACTCGGCCGTGGAAAGAAAGTCCAGCGACTTCTGGACCATGGTCGGGATGTCCGGATCGCGCAGCTCGTCGGCCAGCACCTGCAGCGCGTAGCCCGGAGCCGCGGCCTGGCCGCACCAGCCGAAGACGAAAAACGGCCGATCGGGATACTTCTTGAAACCGGCCGCGTCGCCCGTCTCGTGCCAGCGAGCTTTGGCGAAACGGTACTTGGCCTCAAGGATCTCCCCGAACGAAGGAAAGGCGTCCAAGTCGGCGGCCGGGCGAAACAATTCGATGGCCGTCCACAACGGGCGGCGGAACCCCGACCCTTCTTGATCGACGGGAAACACTTCCAGCCAAAAAGTCTTCTCGATGACCGTACCCGGCGCGACATTCAGATAGGCATTCTCGTAAGGCACGAATCCGGGCTGGACCGCCTTGATGACGCTTCTGTTGCCGTTCGAAGCACACGGTCCGGACAGCAAGATCAACTCGGTGCCAACACCGGCGGCGTCTACGCCGAGCGACCACCATTGGTCAGGCAGCTGCGCGCAGGGCACCGGAGCGGGCAGACTGTGCAACGCCGCTCCACGCCGCTGATCGCCGTCGGACCACTCGAGCGATGCGAACGGTAACGGGTAGCGGTGCTCCTCGAAGAGGGCAAGCGGCGCCTGTTCGGAGAAGACCGGCGTCCGCTTGCTCGCTGCACCGGACGGGTTGCCGTAGTAGAGGATGCCCGGCAGCAGGACCCCAGTCGTGGCTGCGGGAGCTTGCCAGCGAACGGCCAGCGTGGTTTTCTCGGCAACGCTCTGGCCATGCCACTCCCAGCGGCGGATGCACTGGACGGTCCGACCGCACGGCCGGTACGCATCGCGCAGACGCCACATGCCGGCCTGCGTCCTCAGCCTGCCTTGCAGGATGGTCCACGGTCCGGCCCGGGCGACACGTTCCGGCTGTGCGTGCTGCCAGCGCGCCGGCCAGCCGTCCTGCCAACCGGTCGCCACCGACCAAAGTCCTTCGGCTGGCGAGGCGAGCAGGACCTCCCGGCCCGAGAGAATCTCGACGGCGGCCCCCTCGGCCCCGACCGCCACGCGCAAGCGCGTCTCCGGCCGCCGTTCGGCCGCCGACAGCGGCTCTGCGCCGCACAGCATCGCCAAGAAAACCAGTCCGTACTGCCAACGGCTTGCACCACCTTTGAAGCTGTTTCGGCGTGCTGGTCCGCGACCGCGACGCCCGCCGCTGAGGACAAGAAAACCGCTCGGCCGTGTGTTGTCGAATCTCTTCGCGATAGCCGGCCGCCCGGTGGCGGTGTGATTGGCATGGTGGTTGTGCATCGTCCGGTCCGTCTGGTTTGGAGCAACGTGAAATCGCATCGGGCAAGCACAGCGGACTGTGCACGACCGAGAAAACCGAGCATTCCTCTCTCCGACCGGCCTTCCATTGTAAAGCACGGCGCAGGAGTTTTCAGAACGGGCAGCCGGGCGTTTCGGATAAGGTCGCCCTAGCCTGGATTCCCACAGAGGGGTTTTCGGTTAACACTTTCGGTGCGGAAAGGGCAGCAAACAGGGGTTTTCTGCTCCGGAGCTGACAGGTCGTGGCTCAACTGATAATCTATGATGCCACTCAGCTCACTGTCGTGGGCCAATCTCGGCTGCCCAACGGCGATGTGCGATTTGTGCGGAAAAAATAGGGGTCTTCGGCATCAGCCGAAAATGACCACTCTACGCACGGATGCAGTTGACAGAGTGAAAGCATGTGTTATC
>DQVB01000604.1 GCA_015661985.1 Planctomycetota bacterium
CTATCGCGCGGCCGATTTGCCGGCCGAGCTGGCGGCCCCGAAGGCCGAGGACCTGGCATCGGTGGACTGGTCTCGGTTGGGCTCGGTGTCGACCACCAGCGACTTGATCGAGCCAGGTGACGTGCTGGATGTGACCATCATCACCGACTACGCCGAGCAGCCCACGATGGCCGCGCCGGTGCGAATCCAGGAGGACGGGACCGGGATGGTCCCCTTGATCGGTCCGGTGCAGTTGGCCGGTCTGTCGTTGGAGCAGGCCGAGCGAGCGATTGTCGCGGAGGCCGTGGCGCGGCAAGTGTTCCGCAGCCCGCATGTGGTGGTGACGATGAACCAGCGGGCGATCAACGAGGTTCGGGTGGTCGGGGCGGTGGCGGAGCCCGGCGTGTACGAGTTGCGGCGGGGCGACAGCTCCCTGGTGGCGGCGCTGGTGGCGGCCGGCGGTTTGACCGAACAGGCGGGTCCGGAGGTGGAGATCCGGCGCGTGGGGAGCCGCCAGCTGCCTTCGGGCGCCCCCTTCAAGTCGCCGGACGTGGTGAGAGCTTCCTATGACCAGCCCACGGCTGCGGCCGAGCCAGGCCGGATTATCCGGGTTAATCTGGTGGAGGCCAGCCGCCAGGGCAGTGGGGACTGCCAGCTCCGAGACGGTGATCTGGTCTACGTCACCCAGCGGCCCCCGCGACGTATCTTCGTCACGGGGCTGGTAAACCAGGCGGGCCAATACGAAATCCCGCCCAACGAAGACCTCTACCTGCTGGATGCCCTGGCCATGGCCGGCGCGCGGAGCAACCAGACGGCTGACACGGTACTCATCTTCCGCCGCCAGCCCGGGCGCGAGCAGCCGGTGGTGATCCGGGCGAGTGTAGCTGAAGCCAAACGCAACCCGAACGCCAATATCCGGCTCGCTGCCGGCGATGTCATCAGTGTGGAGGAAACTCCGTTCACCTTCCTGACGAGCATGCTGAAGAACTTCTTCCGGATAGGCTTCAGCGTCAGCAGTGCGCTGCCTCTGTTTTGACTCCCCACGAACCTCAGACGGTTAGGCACGATGCAAGAACCGACGGTGGTGTACCACGAGCCGGAGAAGCAGTCGACCACACACATGGTGCACGTGCTGATGCAGTTTGCTCTGGCCGTGCGATACCGGAAGCACGTGCTGCTGGTCACCCTGCTCGTGGCGGCGCTTTTGGGCGCCCTCTACTACGCCACCGCCACGCGCTACTACGCGGCCCGTGCGTCGCTGTTGGTACAGCATTCCGGCAGCGACATTACGGAAACCTCACTCCGCCCCGAAGGCAACCGCAACCAGGGCCTGATGCCCACCTTCGAAAAACTGGTGACCGAAAAGAAGGTGCTCAAGCGGGCGATCCAAAAGCTCACGCGGCCGGAAGACCGCGTCGATTTTGCCGAGGTTCCGCCCGAGAAGTGGGCGGAGGTGTTGGAGCGAAACTTGTCGGCCCGGACGTACCAGAACACCAACGTGATCAAGATCGAATACCGCTCGCGCGACCCCGACGCCGCCGTGGCCGTGGTCAACGCCGTGTTGGATTCCTATCTGGAGTTCATGGAGCAGACCCAGAAGGGGACGGCCAGCCGGGTGCTGGAGGTCTTCGAACTGCAGCTGGATCAGGGCCGGGCCCAGATGGTTGCCGTGGAGACGGCGCTGCGGCAGGCCCGGGAAGAGGTGGGGGCCTTTGCCGAGGACGGCCAGGCGGGCGTCACCCACCCGGTCCTGAAAACAGCCATGGAATTCACCCAGGAGCTGATCACCCTCCAGAAGCGGCGAGGCGATTTGGAAGCCACCCTGATTGAGGTGCGCCAGGCCGTGGGGCGCGGGGAAAACCCGCTCCAATACCTGTTCGACGTGCAAGAAGTGGTGGGCAAGGAGATGATGCTGGCCGGGCTGGGCCTCAGCGAACTCGACGCATCGCGCCAAGCCATGCTCGAGCGCGAGCTGCTCGATGCCCAGGCCCAGATGAAGAAGATCCAGGCGCATTTGGGGCCAAGCCACCCGGATTACCAGGCCACGCGGGAACGGATCCGGGAACTGGAAGGCTACCTGGACAATTTCCATACCCGGGTGGTCGAGCGATTGGCCCAAATCCAGGAGCACCAGCTCGGGCCCCTCCTGGTGGACATGCTCCAGAAGAAACTGGAGCTGACCCGACGGCGCGAATCCCTTCTCCGCCGCCAGTGCGAGGAGGCCCAGCGGGCCGCCACCCACCTGACCAGCCGCCTGGAAGAGATCCGCAACCTCCAGCGGCAGATGGATCAGCTCTGGGCCCAACAGGATTGGCTCCTCCAGCAGATCGAGGATATTCGTCTGAAGCGCGAAGGGGCTGACATGCGCGCCGTCGTGGTGACTGAACCGGAACGCATCGACCAGCCCGTTTCGCCCAGTCTCCGCCGCGTGGTGCTCATGGTGCTCATCGCCGGGCTGGGCACCGGGCTGTTGGCCGTCTACGTGCTGGATATCCTCGACGACCGCTTCCGTTCGGCCGAAGAGATGCAGGCCCAGCTCCGGGCCCCGGTGTTGGCCATGGTCCGTCAGCTGGCGCCGGCCACCGGTTCGGGCCTGGAGTGCCTGCAGGTCTACGCCCATCCGGACGCGGCCGAAAGCGAGGCCTTCCGCACGCTGCGCACGGCCTTGTCGCTGACCGATCCGCCGGCCCAGCGGGTGGTCGTTTCCAGCGCTGAACCGGGCGACGGCAAGACCACGGTGCTGGCCAACCTGGCCGTGTCCTACGCCCAGTCGGACAAGCGGACACTGTTGATCGACGCTGATCTGCGCCGCCCCGGGCTGACCGCCCTGCTGGGGTTGAAGGGCTTCCAGGGGCTCTCCACGGTGCTGCGCAGCGACCGGGACGTGGGCGAATTGGCCGCCGCCCACATCCGTCCTTCAGGCCTGGAAGGACTCGATGTGCTTCCCTCCGGCCCGCGTCCGTCCAACCCGGCCGAGCTGTTGGCCAGCCCGCGACTGGCCGACCTGTTGGCTTGGGCCGAATCGGTCTACGACCGTGTGCTGGTGGACAGCCCGCCGGCGCTGGCCGCCAGCGACACGGCCATCATCGGGCGACTGGTGGACGGGGCCATGCTGGTCGTCCAGCCTGAAAAGAACCGCCGGCGACTGGTCATGCGAGCCGCCGAAAGCCTCACCAGTCTGAAGATCAATCTGCTGGGAGTGGTCATCAACCGCCTGGCCCCGGACAAGGACGGCGGCTACTACGGCTACGACGCCGGCTACGACTACCAGTACGCCGGCCAGCCTGATGGACTGGACGAAACGGATGGTCCTCCCGGAGGCCACCCAAGCCTTGTGGCTGAAAACACCTTGGCCGGGCACACGTGCGGGCAGCCTGACAGCAGCCCCCCAGGGATCGTCCCGCAAAGGCGAGTGGGGTGAACGGGCTGTTCGCAGCAGAGGGTGTTCGCGTAGTAGAGGAGATGTTCGTAGTACCGCCTTCAGGTGGGACTCCATACCACGTCAGGGCAGCGCCGGCTAGGGCAAACGCGGGGGCCGCCGGCTGAAGCCGGTACGACAAACGCGGCACGGGTTTTGTCTTTCGCTCCACTGTCCGAACCGAACAAAAGCGCAAACGATGAAATCCCGCAGCACGATGGCCTTCGAACGACGTTGGCACAGCTCGCGGCGCGGCCCGCCGGGCGGGATTCGGGGCGTGCTGGGGCGGGTGGTCGATGGCGGACTGGCCGCCACCGTGCTCGTGCTCCCCTTCTTGTTCGGCGGTCGTCATCCGTTGGGCAGAATGCTGCTGGTGGTCTTGGCCGTGGCGGTGGCGGCCGCGTGGTCCCTTCGCCAACTCGTCCAAGGCAGCGGGGGGTGGAGGCGATCGGGGGCTGGCTGGTTGCTCTGGGCAGCCACGGCCCTGCTGGTGCTCCAGTGCACGGCGGTGCCCGACGGGTGGGTCGAGTCGTTGGGCGGGCGCACGGCGGAACTGCTGACGTTATGGAACCAGCCTGCTGCCGCCTCGGCTGGCCTGGGAAACTGGTCCTATCTGTCGCTTGCGCCCTCAGCCACGCGCAGCGGATTGGTCCTCTTCGTGGCTTACGGCCTGCTGTTTTGGGTTACGGTGCAGCGGGTTCGTTCGGTGGAACACGTCGAGCGGATACTGGGCTGGTACGCCTTGGCAGCCGTGCTGATGGCCGGCTTCGGCCTGGTGCAATACTTGTCGAGTAATGGCAAGTTCTATTGGTTCTACGATCATCCCTTTTCCAGCACTTCCGATGCAGCCAAGGGTGGTTTCACCAACCGCAACCATTTCGCCCACTTCTTGGCCTTGGGCCTCGGACCGTTGATCTGGTGGGTGCAGCGGCGCTTGCGCTCGGCTCGAAGCAGCCGCTCGGCTGGGTCGCTGGGGTTCGTTTCAGGCGGGCAGCGGGCGGCGGCCACTTGGGGGATTCTCGGCTTGGGGATCGTCTTGTTTGCCGTACTTTTGTCGCTCTCCCGTGGCGGAGCACTGGTGGCGGCCCTGGCCGTGGCCGTGGTGATGGCTGTCGCGATACGGGCCGGCGCAGTGCGCTGGCAGTTCGGCTTGGCGGCCGGCGGCGCCGCCCTCCTGGTGTTGCTCGCCCTGGCCATCTTCGGTTCTGATCGCGTCTCCGAACGCTTGGATGACTTGGCGGCCAGTCCCCTGGAACTGGTCGATCAACAGGTCGGCCGTCGAACGATCTGGGCGGCCACGGTCAGGGCGATCGGCGACTTCACGTTCGTTGGTTCGGGCGTGGGCAGCTTCCCCCACGTTTACCCCATCTACCTTCCCTGGCGGCCCAATCGGTTCTACTACACGCACGCTGAAAATGGCTATCTCCAGGTGACTTTGGAGACGGGTGTGGTCGGTTTGGCGCTGCTGGCCGTCGGCCTGGCTGTCTGCGCGCTTTGGTGCCTCAAAGCGCTGCGCCGCTCTGAGTCGGCCCGGTCACTGGTCTGCGCCGGGGCCGTCACGGCCGGGCTGGTGACCAGCGCCGTCCACAGCCTGGTGGACTTCGTTTGGTATGTCCCCGCCTGCATGGCCGCCGCCGTGGTGCTGGCTGGCTGCGCCTGCCGTTTGGCCCAAATGTCTGCGCAGCGCGCCGAGCCCCAAAGGGGGACAGTCACGTTGCCGCGCACGGCTTGGGCGCTTTTGACCGTGGGCGTTTTGGCCTTGGGCGTTTGGATGGTGGGCGATCGCCTGGGGCCTGTGATGGCCGCAGGCGATTGGAGGCGGATACAAAGCCTGATGCAGGCGGCCGGAGAGGCGCAAAAGGAGGAAGCCCCGGATGGCTGGTCGCCTTGGGAAAAGGGCGACCCTGAACAGCAGAGAGAATCCGGCCGGTTGGCGGTCAACCTGGTGCAGCTGTTGGAAAGGATCGTCCGCTGGGAGCCCAACAACCCGGAGGCCCATCTCCAACTGGCAGGGGCATACCTCCAGCTGTTCGATGGGCTGCAGCAGGGGTCGGTCAACCGCATGCCGCTCGGCCAGGTCAAGGACGCGGCGCTGGCTGCCCGCCGGTCCTTTGAGACGGCCGAAGCGTACCGCCGGTGGCTACGGGGCTGGCTGGATCGAGCCGTGGGGCCCCACCATCGTTACCTGCAGCTGGCGCTGGATCACGCCCGGCAGGGCTTGAAACTTTGTCCCCTGCGCGGCGAGGGATACCTTTACTTGGCGGAGCTCTGCTTCCTGGACGGCGCTTCGCCGGAGGCCAAGCGGGCGTACGTCGATCAGGCGCTTGCCGTGCGTCCCTATGACGGCATGGTCCTCTTCCACGCGGGCAACGAAGCCCTGCTGGAGGGCGACCTGGCCCGCTGGCATCAGTACTGGCAGCGCTGTTACCGGAGCGGCCGTATTTACCAGCGGGCATTGATCGATCACCTGGTGGGCCGGCTCGGCCCGGGGCGACTGGACGCGGAAATCGACCTGCTCCTGGACACCTTCCATCCCGACCTGTGGGCCCTCCGCTACGCGTACTATCGGTACCGCCGCTTCGTGGGGCCGGAGCGGCTGGGACGATTGCGGGCCGCCTATGCTCAAGCGGCCGAGGCCGAGGCGGCGCAGCTGTCCGGGCCCGAGGCGGCCCGGCGCTGGGTGGAGGCCATGTCCTTGTACGCCGACCCGGACCAGGTCCAGCGCCGCATCGCCTGCGGCCGACGAGCACTTCGGGCCGACCCGAACCACTACGATGCCCACTACCGTCTGGCCGTCGCTTTGATCGAAGCGGGCCAACTGGAAGAGGCGGAAGAGGAGTTGCGGTGGTGCTGGCGCCGGCGGCCGGGTGACCCGGCCCTGGAGCGGCGCTTGCGCGACTTGCGCCGACAAAGACAGCTGGCCTGGCGTATGCCCGCCGCGCCGGTGCCCTCCGCATCGCGCTGAGTCTGACAGAGAGAGCACTCGTGGAACAGGACTGTTCATCCCCACCGCCTGGCCCACTGCCGACCGCCGGGGCGCAGCGCGCGCCCGGCAGCTTGCGACGGTTCGGCCGCCGGGTGGCCTGTGCGCTGATGCTGCTCCCCGTGTTGGTCGCCGTCTACTACTTCAGCTACTGGCTCCGTTACGAAGGACAGCTGGACGCCAAGGCCCTGGCGCGGTTCATCTCCACTGTGGCCGTGGTAGTGGGCGTCAAGCTGGCCCTGTTCGCCTGGTTCCGCATCTACGACGGATGGGGCCGCTATGTGACCTTTTACGACCTGGTCAGCCTGGTGCAGGCCTCGGTGGCCAGCCTGCTGGTTACCGCCGTGGTTGAGCGGCTGCTGATGCACTCGCGGCCCATCCCCCGCAGCGTGTTTCTCCTGGATTGCGGCGTCACGATCGTTGTGCTGGGCGGCGTGCGCGCCCTGGCGAGGCTGGTCCACGAACGCAGCTGGGCCCTGTACTTGACCAGCGACAAAGTGCCGGCCTTCATCGTCGGTGCCAACGACGCGGGCGAATCACTCCTGCGGGCGATCATCCGCAACGGCAAACCGACCTACCACGTGGTCGGGTTCCTCGACGACGACGTCCGCCGCCTGGGGACCCGCATCGGAGGCGTGCCGGTGGTGGGCACGGTGGACCAGCTCTCCGCGCTGGCCGAACGACACGGGGTGCGCGAACTGCTGATCGCCGCCGGCGCGCTGGCCGGCCGCCAGGTGCGTTGGCTGGTCGAGCAGGGGCGGCAGCTGGGACTCGGCGTCC
>DQVB01000103.1 GCA_015661985.1 Planctomycetota bacterium
ACCAGGCACCAGACCACCAGGCACCAGGCCACCAGGCACCAGGCCACCAGGCACCAGACCACCAGACCACCAGACCACCAATGACCAAATCCCCGTATCCACGGTGGACGGATGCGGGGCGTAGGCCCGCGGCGTGTTGCCTTTGGGCCGGCCGGGGGGGTATAATCAGCTCTTGGCGCAAAGGAAAACAGACTACCGAATACGCGAAACGCACGAAAATCGATTGCCAAAGAACATCCGCTGGCAACCCGTTCGAGTTGCCCGCCCTTGGTTCCTGCTGTTTTCCTGGTTCGCCCTGTTTGGCGTCTGACATGGAAGACAAGTCTCAGTCTCCGGAGCAGCAACAGCCCGGCGATGGCGCCTTGGACACTGAGGAACTATTGACCGAAGATCTCCTCAGGCGGCGACGGGAGGCCATGGCCAAATACACTGGGGCCAAGGACCTTGCGATCGGCGATCCTGTGGGCCCCACCGGGCACGCTCGGGCCATAGCCGCCAGCGCCCGGCTGACCAGCCAGTTCCGGAAAACCCATCGGAGGGGTGCCATGGATATTGCGCCCCAGGACGTGATCGACGTGCTGACCGCGGCCGGCGTGAAGCAATGGGTCCTGATGGGCCTCCACGGCCTGGTCGGCTACCTGCCCGAGCCGCGTGCCACCCAGGACGTACATGTCCTGATTGCCTACTCCGAACGCCGGCGAGCGGTCAAGGCGGTGAGCGAAAAATGGCCGGATCTCACGGTGCGCCAATTCTCCGAAGTCGTGCGTTTCTCTGACCCCGCTGACTGCGACGCCCAAGGACGCCCCAAGCCGGTGGTCGATCTGATGATGCCGTGGGCTCGGTTCCAAGAAATGATATTGGAACAATTCGTGGCCACCGACCCGGAGACTGGCCACCGCATCCCCCGGCTCGAAGCAGCCCTGGTTTCAAAGTACGCGGCCATGATTTCGGTCCACCGCAGTCGGGAGAAAAAGGAATATGACGCCGGAGACTTCCGGCGCATCGTGCGCGCCAATCACGATCGGATCCGCCGCGATGACCTGCGGCGGTTGGCCAACGAGGTCTGGGAAGGGGGCGCGGAAGAGATCGAACGGTTCCTGGATATCGCCCTCAGCGATGAGCCCTTCCCCGTTTGATGGGTTGCTCAGCGACGGCACTGCCCGGACGGAGGAAGAGGCGGGGACGCGGAGAAAGGGAGATGCGGAGAAGGGGGGACGCGGAGCAGGGGAGAAGGGGAGCAGCGAGGAGGGGGCGGAGAGCACGGAGCGGAGAGCAGACCACCAGACTAGCAGACCACCACAAACGGCAACGTGGAAGTCGCTTTGCTAGCAGCATTCTGGATTTCACTTGGGCTCCTGGCCTATACCCACGTTGCGTACCCGGGGCTGGTTGCTGTCTGCGGCCGGTTGGCATCGAGGCGGCTCAACACCCAAGCTGATTCGTCGACCGTGGCGGACCACGGCCTGCCGTCGGTCACCGTCGTCATTCCCGCCCACAACGAAGAGGCCGTTATCGGAAAGAAACTGCGCAATACATTGCAGAGCGACTACCCGCCCGAGAAGTTGGACGTGGTCGTCGTCAGTGACGGCAGTTCGGACCGGACGGTTGAGATCGCCCGGTCGCTCGGCGACTCGCGCGTCACCGTAATCCAACTGCCCCAGCGCCACGGCAAGCCGGCGGCGGTGAACCACGCTGTGGCCCGCGCCCCTGGCGAAGTGCTCTGCCTGTGCGACGCCAACGTCATGTTTCAGCCCGACGCCGTGCGGCGCCTGGTCCGGCGCTTGGAAGACCCCCGAGTCGGCGCCGCCAGCGCCGATGTGTGTTTGGCCAGCGACCAGTCGGATTTCGGCCAGGGGGAAAAGGCCTACTATCGGCTCGAACGCTGTGTGCAATTGGGCGAATCGCTGATCGGTTCGATGATGGGTGTGGATGGCGGGATGTACGTCATCCGGCGCGGGCTCTATGAGCCTGTTCCTGACGATACGATCGTCGACGACTTCGTCATTTCGATGAACGTGATCCGCCAGGGCAAGCGGGTGGTGTACGAGCCGCGGGCTGTGGCCCACGAGAACGGCACGCCGAGCGCGGCGGGCGAATTCCGGCGCCGAGTGCGCTTGGCCGCTGGGGCCGCCCAGGTGCTCAAGCGGGCCCATTTCCCCCCGTTCAACCGGCCCGTGGAGCTGTGGCAGTTCGTTTCGCACAAACTGCTCCGGTGGCTCGGACCGCTGTGGTTGGCTGCGCTTTTGGCGAGCAGCGCTGGCCTGGCGGCCTGGTCGGCCGGTAACCTGGTCTACGTGCTGGTTTTTGCGGCGCAACTCGCCTTCTACTCGTTTGCCCTTGTGGCGGCGTTTTCGACTCGCTTCCGGCGGACAAAGCTCGGTGGGGTCCCCTTCTACTTCACCATGAGCCATATAGGGATGGCATGGGGATTCGTGAAGGGGTTGCTCAATCTGCAGCCGGCCGCATGGGAGAGGACAGAACGGGGAGCAAGCAGCAGAGAGTCTTCGCGCTTGACCATGAGCATCCCGTGCGCCGATGTTCCCTGCCGCAAGAGGAAGGGAGTAATGTCGAATGACGAAACACCCAATGACGAAAAAATGCCGAATGAGGAC
>DQVB01000502.1 GCA_015661985.1 Planctomycetota bacterium
GCCCCAGCAAGGCGGGTCGGGCCGGGGTGGGTTTTGGGATTCAGGCGCCGAGGGCCAGCCCCCGGTGGGGCGCGGCAGCCTGCCGCCAGCCATAGTCGGGTCGGGAGGGCCAAGCTGCAGGCTCCCAGCCCTGCTGTGCGGGCCGTGTGCGTCTCGCCGGCAGCGCCCGCGGGTACTTGTGAGGCGGCCCCGGCCTGATATGATGGGGGACGTCACCTCCGCTTCTTCCGAGGAGAAGGCGCCCATGACCCGGATCCTTGTTGTGGACGATTCGGCAGTGGATCGACAGCTGGTCGGCGGTCTGCTCAAGAGCCACTACGACTGCCAGATCGAGTTTGCCGCGAACGGCCTGGAGGCCTTGGCACGCCTGAGTGACAGTGCCCCCGATTTGATCGTCACCGACGTCAACATGCCCGTCAAGGACGGTCTGGAGCTGATGCGCGAGGTGCGGGTCTTGAAACCCAACGTGCCGGTGGTCCTGATGACCGCCTACGGCAGCGAAGCGCTGGCTTGCCGGGCGTTGGAACAGGGCGCCACCAGCTACGTGCCCAAATCGCAGCTGGCCGAAAGGCTGGTCCCCACGGTGGAGGATGTCTTGGCGCGGGTCGAGGCCGAGCGGAGCCAACAACAGTTGATGCGTTGTCTGGAACGGAGCGAATTCCGCTTTGTGCTGGAGAACGATCCGGCGCTGATCGACCCGTTGGTCAATCTGGTCCAGCCCATGGTGGCCGGCATGAGCTTCGGCGATTTCTACGGCCGGCTCCAAATCGGCATTGCCTTGAAACAAGCCTTGCTGAACGCCCTGTTCCACGGGAACCTGGAGATCAGCCGAGGGGAGTTGGAAGCGGTTTCCGGCCAGCTGTTGACGGGCGACGAACCCAGCCTGGTCGAGCGCCGCCGTTCGGAACCGCCCTACCGGGACCGGCGGATCTACGTGGACATCAGCATCTCGCCGGAAGAGGCTCGCTTCGTGGTGCGCGACGAAGGGTCCGGCTTCGATACGTCGGCACTGCCCGATCCAACGCGGGCCGGAGCCATGGAAGGCAGGAGCGGTCGCGGCCTGTCCTTGATGCGCACGTTCATGGACGAGGTCACGTTCAACGAAGCGGGCAACGAGGTGACCCTGGTCAAGCGGGGACGCACCGGCCAGACCGATCGCCAGACCGATTCCTCGGCATAGCCGGCATCTGGCGTCGGCAACCCAAGGCGGCAGGAACCCAAGCAGTAACCCAAGACGTGCGAACCCGTGCCGACGGCGCAAGAAAGGGGACCGCGCCGGAACCGACGCCGTCCCCACACCGGCCGTTCGTACGGTGAAGGGGCAACCGGAGGCAATCCGCAGTGAACAAAGGCCCCCCGGGCCCTACTGACCTGCGCCTTCTCCGCCCGCGCCTTCTCCGCCCGTGCCTTCTCCGCCCGTGCCTTCGGAAGCCGGGGCTTGTTCGCCGCCGCCTGTCCCCTCGCCACCTCCGCCGCAGCCAGTCAGCACGGGGGAGAAGCAGGCCAGTGCCAAAACCATCAACAGGGCAGCCAGCTTCTTCATCACAAATGTCCTTTCAGTTGAAAAAAACGGCTTTTCACCGGCAGATCCTGCTCTGCACGGTGTGTGCGCCTTCTAGCTTACCGGCAAATGCATTTCGCACAAGGGGCCGGCCCGAAGTTTTTCGGCCCACGGGCGCAGGCCGCCGACAGCGTCGCGATCGAAACGCCTTTGCTCACAGGGGGCAAAGCCACATCGGCTACGTGGGGCCGCTCACCGTCAGTTGGCCTTGCCCGTCGGCGCGCGGGGCCTGATCTTCTACGTAATCGCGCAGATTTGCCACGCCGTCACTGCTTTCGCCCGCTCACCGGAGGATCCGCAACCCGGGTCTTGCTTGCCGCAGCCGGGCGATGCCTTCGTCGGTAACGGCAGTCTGTGAGACGTCCAGCGTTTTCAGGGTGGCCAAGGCTCGGAGGTGTTCCAGGCCGGCGTCGGTGATCTGTTGGTTCTCGGAAACGTCGAGGGTTTCCAGGCTCGGAGAGGTGGCCAGCGTTTTCAGCCCGGCGCCGGTGATTCCTGTCCCCTTGAGGTTGAGCCATTTCAGGTTGGGCAAGGCGGCCAGGATCTTCATGCCGGCATCGGTGACTCGCGTGTGCCAGAGATTGAGCCACTGGAGTTTTTCCTTGCTCTCCAAGTGCCCAAGGGCGGCGTCATCCGTGGCGGTTTCGCTGAGGTCGATCTTCCGCAGCTCGGTGGCGTCGCGGAGGTGGGCAAGCCCCGATCCGTTGATGGACGTGTCGCGCAGGGCCAGCTGCTCCAGTTTGGTCAGCTTCGACAGGTACTGAAAGCCCTCGTCGGTGACGCCGTAACAGCGAAAGATGGTCAGGTCGCGGAGGTTGGTCATTCCCTGGATATACTTGAGGCCGTCGTCGGTGATGTTCGTGTCTTCCAAGGCCAGGGTGGCCAGGTTGAGCCCCTGGAGGTGCTCCAAGCCGGCGTCGCTGACGATGGGCGTACGCAGCTTCAAGGCTTTGAGCGTTTTCAGATCCTTGAGATGCTCCAGCCCGGCGTCGGAGATCATCATGCAGCCGCGCAGATCGAGCAAGCGAAGTTTGCGCATCTGCTTGACGTGTTCCATACCGGCGTCGGTGAACATGTTGTAGAGGATTTCGAGGTAGGCGAGGTTGGGGAGCTGTTTCAGGTGGGCCAGAGCCTGGTCGGTCAGGTTGCTGTTGCGGCGGAGGTTCAGTCGCGTGAGGTTCTTCAGGGCCACGAGTTGCGCGACTCCCTCGTCGGTTATGCTGGTGTTTTCCAGGCGGAGATGTTCCAGGCGAGTGAGTCTCGCCAGATGGGCAACGCCCTCATCGGTGATCTCGGCGCCCCACAGGATCAGCGCGCGGAGGTTGCCGAAACGGCTGATCAGGGCCAAGTCGGCGTCGGCGGCCTGCCGTTCCATGAGATCCACGCCCACCAGTGTGCCGGCCGGATCGAACTGGAGCGAGCCGCCCAGCTGATCGACGCGGCGAGCCAGTCGCAACAGGTCGACGATCCGGCGGTCGCTGGCCGGCGCCGGTTGTGCCTGGATCTGCTCGGCCAACTGGTTCACCTGAGCGGTCACGCGGGCCA
>DQVB01000256.1 GCA_015661985.1 Planctomycetota bacterium
CCGGGAACCGCCGGGCAAGAGCTGGCCCGCCGGGCGCAGGAGCCGTCGGAAAGACATCCGGACTGACCTGCCCTCGGAGCGGCCGCTGGCAAAACACTGGCAGCAACCTCAAGGGGGTTTCATGAGCATGGCGGGCAGTGAAGAACGACCCAGAAGGGTTCTGCTGAGTGTGGGCACTTCGGTCTTCGATCCGACGCTCGTCGCCCGGAACGATCGGAGGTCGGGCCGCAGATCGGAGATGCCTCGCGACCTCGCCTGGTTTCGCGAGCGGGTGCGGCGAGCCGGCCTGTCCAATCGGGAGCTGCTCCACGCATCGCCGCTGCCTGACCCGGAGCTCCACGCCGAGGTGGAACAGCGTTCAGCGCGGTTGCGTGACGGTCTGGCCCGGCAAATGCGACCACTGCCGAACTCAACTCGCTTCGCTTGGTCCAACCGCCGCTGACGGCGCGGGATGAGCTGGTTCTGTTCACCAGCGACAACGCACAAGGTGCCATAGCGGCACGGATGATCTCCCGGGCGGCCCGCCTGCATTGGGGGCAGGGCCTGCCCGTGCGAACCCATCTGGTGCCGGGCCTGGACGTGGCCGAGGCGACGAACGTCGAGGCGGCCTGCGTCCAGCTTCTGCGCACGGCCATGGACGAGCTGTCCGATACGACCCGGGAGGCCATGATCGTGGCCACCGGCGGGTACAAGTTGATGATCGCCTATCTGAACCTCGCCGGCCTGTTGTGCGGGGCCAAGGTGTCCAAGGTGTTGTATGTGCATGAAAGCGCACGCTGCCTTTTCCACCGGCCGCGCCTCTGGCTCATGCCGGACCTGCAGCTCTGGAATCGGTACTTCCCGCTGTTCATCCAGTTGGATCGGCCCGCGCCCGACGGACGAGCCTTGCTGGCACAAGATTACCACCGACTGATCTCCCGGGCCGGCTTTGACCTCAACGCGTTGCATGAACCCCTGGAGCCGTTCGTCGAAACGCTCGAGGGACAGGTTCGTCTCTCGCCGTTGGGCGATGTGCTCCACCGGAGGTCCTTGGCCATCCGCCGCGCCGAACTGACGGGCTTGTTTCGCCGTTCCCTTTTCGATCAAGCCTTACTGCCCTGGCTGAACCACGTGGCCCGCGGCAACTGTGGCGTGGTGGTTGTCGACTTGCACCATTTCAAGGCCGTCAACGACGAACATGGCCATGCCGCGGGCGACCGGGTTTTGAAAGACGTGGCTCAGAGAATCCGCCTGGTGGCCGATCAACACGATTGCCGGACCCTGCGCTGGGGCGGCGAAGAGTTCGTCGTCTGTCCGGAAAGTCCCCGCAGCAGACGACCGACGTGGGACAGCGCGTCCGGGAGCCAGTGGCCGCTGAACCCATCAGGCTCGACAAGGGGACTCGGCTCGACGTGACCGTCACTTGCGGCGTAGCCCATTGGCCCACGGGCGTCGCCGCTCCCACGGATTTGGCCCGCGATTTTGACAATCTGCTCCGGGCGGCCGACCAGGCCCTGTATCGCGGCAAGGAGACGGGCAGGGATCGGCTTTGCATCGCTCCGGCCGCCGGAGACGCCTCGTGAAGGGCACCGGACGCAGGTCGTCCCGCCCCAATCCCAGCGGACACTCCGATGCGCACCAAACACACATTTCGTCCCGAGGAAGAATGCATCCAACTGCATCGGCTGGGCGGCCGGCCCTACGCGGCCATGCGCGATCTGAAAGGCCGGCCGTTCCAGCTGGGGGCCGGTGGCCAGACCCTGGAGCTGGTTCATGTGCAGGGAAGCACGGGGGCGCAGCCGGCATCCGTATTCCGGCTCGCGCTCCTTCCCGACTCGCTCGGGTTGAATCCCGGCAGCCATCTCAACACGGCCGCCCGGCGCTTGGCCGTCTTCGATTTCCTGCTGCGGGCCTACGTGGCGGCGGTCCGGGAGCACTGTCGCCCGAACCGGGGCGACGAAGGGAGCGGGGCCTTCCAAGTGCCGGATCTGCCGCAGCAGGTATTGGAGCGCAACGTGTGGCAACTCGAGCCGGACGGGCGTTTGGCCTCCCTGGTCCGGCTCAGTTTGCCGGGCAGGCGCCCCGCGGCGCTCATCGCGCGTGAAGCCGAACTCATGCTGGCCGAAGAACCTCCCGCGGTTCTGGCCGCCGTGGCGCGGGCCGTGCACCAGCGGAACGCCCTGGAGGAACACATTGCGGCCGTCGAAGATCCAGAAGCGATTGCCGGGCTGCTGCAGCAACGCGGGCTGGTGGCCTTTGTGCCCGACGCGGCGCGGCAGCCGCGCCGGTCCGGGGCCACCGACCTGCCCGCCCAAGGCGGCGTAGTGCCGTTCCAGGCTCCGGAGTCGTTACGTATCGTGTTGCAATTGCCCGGGGGGCGCGCGGTGCGGGGGGGCAACATCGAACCGTTCATTGCCGGCCCCCCCACCGGGCGGTCCACCGATCGCTTCACCACCGAAAACGCCAGCGGCAGCACTTCTCAGGCGGGCGGTCTGGTGGAGGCCATCTGGGCCGGGGCCCGGTTGCTGCTGCTCGACGAGGACACCTCGGCCACCAATTTCCTCGTGCGCGACCCGCTCGTGGATCGCTTCGTCTGTGGCGATCCGATTACGCCGCTTCTGGTGCATGCGCCAAGCCTGTTCGAAGAGTTGGGCGTCAGCACGGTGCTGGTCAGCGGTTCCAACTCCCAGTTCCTGGGGATTGCCGACTGCATCCTTCAGATGCGCCGCTGGCTTCCCGTGGACGGGACGGCCGATGCCCGCCGGTTGCCGTTATCCCTGCCCGCTCGCCCCCCGCAGGCCTTATGCGCCGTCGATCCCCGCCGCCTGGCCCCGCACAACTTCTGCCCCGACTTCCACGACACGAAACGGAACAAGTTGGTTCCGGAGCGGATCAAACCCCTCCAGGCCTGGCGCGTCCTCGAATACGGTGATGACCAACTCGACTTGCAGGCCCAGGCGGCCCTGGTCGATCCGGTTCAGGTCCTGTGCATCGGCAGGGCCCTGTGATGAGGCCGCTCCGAAGGCCTCGCCTCCCGGAAACTCATGCAACTCTGATGCACACTTACGGCGGCTTTGGCTAGCATAGACGCGTTCCCCGCCAGAGGCGCGATCGTGGAGCAAGCGAGAACGTGGCTCTCCGGCAGCACGCGGCCCTGGCAAGGTTTTCCCATGGCCAGCACCCGCGAACGCGCCGACGCGCGACTTGGCTTCGCGATCGGCTGGTTGGTTGAGTGGCTGGGGGCGAACGAAGTGGGCCCCCAGGCTGTCGGCGACCGGGGGGTCGCTGCGTTCAATCTCGCCCCCCCTTCGCCGAAGCCGTCCTGGTGTTTGCCTGTTCTACTGGGTTCATGGTACAATCCCCCTTCGCAAGGGCAAAGGCCCTACCAAGGTTCATCAGGAGAGGTTCGCCGGAAGCTCGGCTTCGGCGGGCGAGGTCCAAAACGGCCGACCGGCAAATTCTCGGCCCGAAGCGGCGCGACAGACCAGGAAAGAAGTCTGTCATGCGGTCGATCCATTTCCGGCCAGCAGTGCCGATGCCACTAACTTCGAACCCGAAGCCGGAGACCGACTTACGGGTGGGCCGGTCCGGCATTCCGTTGCCACGGCCGGTTCGAAGCCTATACCCATACGCGAGTCGGACCGGAATGGCTCGGCGTTTGGCCTTTCCTTGGTTCCCTCGAGCGGGGCGTGTTGAGTCAAGAACGCTGGGCAGGGAGCCGGTGAGGGTGGCCCCGGCTGGTCTCCTGCCACCGAGCCCATCCCGATCCAAACCCGATGGGGGCAGTCGAACGGTTCGGTGTCGGGTCGGAAATTCTTTCCTGGTCCGCCGGGGTCGCTTCGTTGAGTGTGCGGCGTCTGAGCGCCGATGCGTCCCGACCGTTCGTCCCGCTGCGCCGGCCCTCGGCTTCCATCAAGCCCCGTCTGGCTTCCACCGATCGCGATCCACCATTACGCCCACCGGGCTCACCGCCGACCCAACGCCACACTCGGAGCATACCTGTGACGACGTTTACGGTTGGTTCTCGGATTTTATCAGCTTCCCATGATAGACCATTTGAGCAACGCGGCTCTTTTCCAGGACGCGGACATGCTTTTCCGGGGATGTTGCGTGCAATGGTTGGGGCCGGTCACGATGGTTCTGCGGAGAGTGTGCTATGAACAGGGTATTGATCAGTTGGATCGGGCGGGCGGATTTGAAAGCTGCCGAGAAGGGCGCACCACATGAGGCCCCCGGGCCGGTGCTGCGCCTCTTGCAGGTGGAGTCGTTCGACGAAATCCACTTGCTCAACGATATTGGCCCGGAAGCCAAGGTCCAAGGCGAAAGTACGCCCGAGCAGTTCCGGCAATGGCTTGTCACGCAGCCCAAAATCGCGGAGGCGATGATCCAACTTCACAATGCACCCGAGAATCTGCGCAACGATTACGGGAA
>DQVB01000383.1 GCA_015661985.1 Planctomycetota bacterium
ACGTGTCGTAAACCGCGCCGGGCAGGCCGTTCTGGAGCGTCAATACCGGGGTTTGGGTGACGAAACTGCGCCGCACGCCCTGGGAAAGGTTCCAGTTGAAAAAGCCGCTCAGCCCGTTGCGGCGGAAGAACATGCCGGAACTCAGCCCCGCACCGGGATCAAATCCCCCGAATGGCGGCGCCGCCTGCAAAGGGCTCCCAAATACCCGCAGATTCCAGTTCCGACCGCTGAGCCCCCAGCTGACCCCCATGTTCTCAAAGAAGCTTTCACTCAGCGCAGGGTGAGGCGTCTGGATGGTCACCTGCGGTTGCCCCCGCGCTTGCTGGCCCAGTACGCAAGCCACCACAGCCGCCAGCAAAACCGATCGCAGACGAGACGACACGGCCGCTCTCCTCCCTCGCGCCTGTTCCCTTGCTTACCCCATCCTATGGCCGAAGAAGGGGAAGAGTCAAGCAACCGGTTGGTACAGCCAGGAAGGCATCCGAGGTCAGCCCTTTCGAACTGCGACCCAGCATGGCTATGATCAAGGGCTGGGTGATTGTTGCTGCTCGATGGATCCTGCGCGCGTTGCTCGGGTTACGGGCGGTTGTGCTCTTCCCAACAGCCGGGGCTCGAGCAGAGGGCGTGCGAACGTGATCAGCTACGGTGGGCGATGGTCGGGCACAGTGGCAAACCGGGTCCAGCGCCTTCGGCCGGTCGTGGAGGGGGCTGCCGGCGACCGAGCCGGCTCGTCTGTCTTTTCCGTGCTGGGTTGTGGCTGCTGATCGCGGCTCTGGTGTTTCGCACGTGGTACGTCCAAGGATTGATCGTGGGGATGCCCGTTGCCAGCGGCTCGATGGCCCCCACGTTGCTCGGCCCCCACCGATGGTCCCAATGCGATCATTGCGGGATTGGGTTCGCCTGCGCCACGGACGGCGGCTTGCGCCGGGACGAGGTGACCTGTCCCAACTGCGGGCTGCGTACAGCCATCGGCGAGGATGACCATGACGGTAGTGGGGATTGTGTGCTGATCAGTCGGTCGATCTTCCGGATACGACCTCCGAGGCGGTGGGAGCTGATCGCGTTTCGCCATCCGGAGCGGCCGTCGCTGTTGGCCATCAAGCGAGTGGTGGGGCTGCCAGGGGAGACGGTTCTGCTTCGGTACGGCCAGCTCTTCATCAACGGCCAGGTGGCCAGGAAGGATTTGGCCCGGCAGCTCGCGCTGAGTGTGACGGTCTACGACGCCGCCCACCGGCCGCCTTCCGGGGCTGGCACGCCGCGTTGGCAGCCCCAGGGGGAGGCGACCGGCTGGGGATCGTTTCAGGGCCGTTTTGTCTGCCCGCCTCGGGCTGCCCCGGCACCCATCGATTGGCTCGTGTACCATCACGTGTTGCGTTTCAGCGGCGGCTTGGGGGTCCGGGAGGCAAAGATCACCAGCCGACTGGCCTACAACCAATGGCTTGGGGTTTGGCAGACGGGCTCCAGCGTCGTGACCGATGTGGGGATGAGCTTCCGCCTGGCGCGGCTGTGGGGAGACGGGCAGCTTTGGCTGCGGGCGGCCGACGGGGCGCGGAGGTTTCGAGTGGCGATCGAGCCACGACACGGCGTTTTCCGAATCTACCGGGGCGACCGTGCTTTGGGGGGCGATCGGCCTCTGGGTGCGTGGTCAGGCCAGCCGCGGGTCGTGTTCTCTTTGGTGGACTGTCAGTTGCTGCTGGCCGTTGACGGCCGGACGCTGGTGTCGCTGCCGTTTTCCTCTGCCCGCCAGGCGGCTCCAGGCACTCCCCGGCCGCTGGCCATCGGCTGCCGCGGCCTGGGAGTGGAAATCCGGGATCTGCGGGTCTTCCGGGACATTGCCTACGGCCCCCCGGCCGAAAAGCGCGCGTACTGGGCGGTGGATAAACCGGTCCGTTTGGGGCAGGATGAGTATTTTGTGCTGGGCGACAACAGCGCCATTTCGGACGACAGCCGCAGTTGGCCGACCAGTCCGGGGGTTCCCCGGCGGCTGGTGGTCGGCAAGCCCTTTCTGGTCCTTTGGCCAGGGCGTCGGGTCCGCTTGGGGCGGACGGGGATTCAAGTTCCGCACGCGGGCTGGATCCGCTATATTCGGTAGGCGGAAGGACGATGCAAGGGGGCGGCGGGATTCTGTGTGCGCGATATTTGTGGAAGTGACCATGTCCAAGAGTAAAGCAGGTGTTGGGCGAGGCGGGGTTCAGGCTCGGGGCCAACCGGCGGGTCGCAAGTCGGCGGGCGCCAAGGGCGACGATGGCTCGGGCATTTCCCCTGGTGCCATCCGGGAGATCGTCGAATCGATTGTGATCGCCTTTGTCTTGGCCTTTCTGTTCCGCACTTTCGAGGCCGAGGCCTTTGTGATCCCCACCGGTTCGATGGCCCCAACGCTCATGGGTCGCCACAAGGAGCTGACCTGTCCGGAATGTGGGTTTCCCTTTCAGGTCAGCGCCAGCGTGGAGGTGGACAGCCGGACCAACAGGGCGAACGGTCCGCGAGTGACCGGGGCGACCTGTCCGAACTGCCGCTTTCCGGTCGATTTGGACCAGGGGAATCCCTGGGGAAAGACCTATCGTTCCTACAAGGGCGACCGGATTCTGGTGGGCAAGTTTCCCTACGAATTCGGCGAGCCGAAGCGTTGGGACGTGGCCGTTTTCAAGTTCCCCGGTGGGGCGGAGACGAACTACATCAAAAGGGTGATCGGGCTGCCGGGCGAGAGGATCCGCATTTTCGGCGGTGACATCTATGTGCAGGGGGACGGGGCGGGATGGTCGATCGCGCGCAAACCCCCGCGGAAGATGCGAGCCATGTTGCAGGTGGTACACGATGCCCGTTTTGTCTCACGCCGGCTGCGCGACGCGGGCTGGCCGCCGCGATGGAGCCCTGGGCCGTCGGAGGGCGGAGAGGGGTGGACCCCGTCGGCCGACAGCCGCTTCTTTACCAGCAAGGGGACGGAAGGCGGGGAAGCCTGGGTGGGCTATCGGCATCTGGTGCCCACCCACGCCGATTGGCTGCGCATCCAACGGGGCGATCTGCCGCCTGGCTTCCGGCCTCGGCCCCAGTTGATCACGGACCTGATCGGATACAACACGGGGATCGCCGGCCATTCACCCCTGGGCGTGAGCGGACGCGATTACTTCCGCCGCGTTGGGGTGCATTGGGTGGGCGATTTGGCCCTCGAGGCCGACGTGGAGGTGGAGGGGCCCGGCGGGGCGATGATGCTGGAGTTGGCCGAGGGCGATCGCCGTTTCCGCTGCCGTATCGATGTGGCTACCGGCGAAGCGGCATTATCGATCAGTGGCCCAGGTATGGAGGCCTACCATCCGCGGGCAGTGACCCCCTTGCGCGGTCCGGGCCGCCACCACGTCTGCTTCGCCAACGTGGACGACCGGTTGACCCTGTGGATCGACGGCCGCGTGGTGGACTTTGACACGACCACGGACTATCCGCCCCTGGGAAACAACCTGCCCACCGATTTGGATCTCCAGCCGGCGCGGATCGGCACGCAAGGGGCCAGACTGCGCGTGGGTAACCTGCGCGTGCTGCGGGACATTTACTACATCGCCGAGAAGTTCGATGGGACCATGTTGGACAACGACACGAACGGTTTTGGGGTGATCGCCGACTACGACGAGCGGACGTGGGCTGCGCTGAAGTTGCGCTGGCGCGAGCGCGGCGAGTCCCCGGAGGAGTTGCTGCGGCGCCCTGCCGCCTGGCGGCAAATCGCCGCAGGGCGCCGGGCGGTGGAATTCCAGGTACCGGCTGACCGGTTCCTGGTCCTGGGCGACAACAGCGCCGAAAGCCAAGACAGCCGCTTGTGGGTGACCAAACGGATGGCCAACGGCGAGCGGCCCGGCCACTTCGTCCGCCGTGAACTGCTCATCGGCAAGGCCCTGGTCATCTACTGGCCCCATTCCCTGGATCGCATACCCTATCTGGAGATCCCCATCCGCTTCTTCCCCAACTTCAAACGGATGGGAATCGTACGTTGAGTTGACCCCAGCGTTGCAAAAGGGGTAGTGTAGGATGGACATTCTTCTCCGTCAGCGTCGGGACGAAACACGCGGGGAGGACGAGAACGGGAGATCTCACAAAACGTGTGCTTTGCGATGCCTGCCGGAATCGGCGTCCGAGCCCGTGATCGGCGGGCAAGAATGCCCATCCTACGTTCTCTTTCTGCGACGTTGAGTTGAAGCGGCGTGAGGAGACGGAGCTCCGTGATGATGCGTGATGGCAAGAGCAGACGGCCCGAACAGGGTGCGGTCCCCCTCGCGGACGACCTGCCACCGGGTACCCCCATGCTGGAGGTCCAGGGCCTGGTGAAGATCTACGGCTCGCGGCGCGTGGTCGACGGGGTGGACTTCCAGGTCTTTCCGGGCGAAATCGTGGGGCTTCTGGGGCCCAACGGCGCCGGCAAGACGACCAGCTTCCGTATGACCTGTGGCATGATCGAACCGAATGCCGGGACGGTCAGGCTGGGCGGGGTCGACGTGACCCATTGGCCCATGTACCGCCGTGCCCGCGACGGCGGTATGGGCTATTTGGCCCAGGAATCGAGCATCTTCCGGAAGCTGTCCGTGGAGGATAACCTGCTGGGCGTCATGGAAATGCTGGGCATGGACCGCAAGACGCGCCGCGCCAGATGCAATGAGCTTCTGGATCAGTTCAACATCGCCCACCTGAGAAAGAACAAAGCCGTTTCGCTTTCCGGCGGCGAACGACGAAGGCTGGAGATCGCCCGCGCCTTGGTTTCCCAGCCCAGGATCATACTCCTGGATGAGCCGTTCACCGGCATCGACCCGGTGACGATCGCCAGCATTCAGGCGATAATCCGCCAACTGCGCTCTGAAGGTATCGCCATCTTGATCACGGACCACCAGGTGCGCGAAACGCTGCAGATCACCGATCGCAGCTATGTCATCCGCACAGGCAAGGTGCTCTGCCACGGCACGCCGGAAGAGGTGCTCAGCAACCCCGAGGCTCGCCGTTCCTATTTCGGCGAGGACATGGACCTGGGGCCCATGGTGAGTCCGCCGGTGCCGGGAAGCTGATCTGCCCTGCGGCATGGCCCCTCCCGAGAAACGGCCAGCCGATCGGGGGGCGTGGACGCGCATGTGCCAGCCGGCCAGTGGGCTACCGGGGTTCG
>DQVB01000288.1 GCA_015661985.1 Planctomycetota bacterium
CGTCACCCTGGAGGACGAGACGGGCCAAGCCAATCTGATCGTCCGTCCCGATGTGTGGCGACGGTGGCGCACGGCGGCCCTGCAGGCTACGATCCTCTTGGCCCGCGGCCGACTCCAGCGGCAAGGCAGCGTCGTCCATGTGGTGGTCGGCCATCTGCTTGACCTTTCCGACAAGCTCAAAACGCTGACTACCTGCCCGCGGGACTTCTGCTGACGGCCCGCCAAAACGGTCGGTGCGGGCAACCTTTGGACCCCCGCTGGCCCTTTCCGCTCCGCCTTTTCTCCGCAGGAGTGGTTCGGCTCAACGGAAACGGTTTGCAAAACGGGCGGACGGTAAATACCATAGCGAACACGCCTCGCGGCAGCGCGCCGCAGAGGGCCCGGCCAGGTGGTTCGGAGACGCTGTAGAGGAGATCAAACCATGCGTCAGGGTGCCTTTACCGTTGTGTTGGTTTCGCTCAGCGCGGGTTGGCTGGCCGCGCCTGCTGGAGCCCAGCAGTGGGAGGTCAATTACGACGAAAACAAAGTTCCCCAATATGAACTGCCGGATCCCCTGGTCCTTGCCGACGGCCAACCCGTGCGCGACGCCCAGACGTGGTACACCAAGCGGCGGCCGGAGATCCTGCGACTCTTCGAGCAGTACGTTTATGGCAAGGTCCCTCCGCGGCCCGAGGGGATGAAGTTCCAGCTCCAGTTGCTCGCCCGCGACGCCCTGGAGGGCAAGGCCATTCGGAAACAGGTCCGCATCCTCCTGGCCGGCACCGCAGAGGGCCCGCATATCGACCTGCTTTTGTACGTGCCCAGCGACGCGCCCAAGCCGGTCCCTGTGTTCATCGGTCTGAACTTCTACGGCAATCACACGGTCCATCCGGACCCGGGGATCCTGCTCTGCGAGTCGTGGGTGCGGAACAATTCCCGTTATGGGATCGAGAACCACCGTGCCACGGAAGCTTCTCGAGGGGTGGCCCGCAGCCGCTGGGCAGTGGAGATGATTCTCCGGCGCGGCTACGGGCTGGCCACCGCCTACTACGGCGATATCGATCCCGATTTCGACGACGGGTTCCAGAACGGCGTGCATCCGTTGTTCTACAAGCCGGGCCAGACCAAGCCGGCCCCCGACGAGTGGGGCTCGATCGGCGCGTGGGCCTGGGGGCTGAGCCGGGCGATGGATTACTTCGAAACCGATCCCGACGTGGACCAGCGGCGCGTGGCCGTGATGGGCCATTCGCGATTGGGCAAGACGGCGCTGTGGGCTGGGGCTCAGGACACGCGCTTCGCCCTGGTCATTTCCAACAATTCGGGCTGCGGCGGGGCAGCGCTGAGTCGCCGCCGCTTCGGCGAAACCGTGGGGCGGATCAACACCTCCTTCCCCCATTGGTTCTGCGACAATTTCAACCAGTTCAACGACCGAGAAGACCAACTGCCCGTGGACCAGCATATGCTCATCGCCCTGATCGCTCCGCGGCCGGTCTACGTGGCCAGCGCCCAAGAGGACCGGTGGGCCGATCCACGCGGCGAGTTTCTGGCCGCCAAGGGCGCCGATCCCGTCTACCGGCTGCTGGGCACCGACGGGTTGGCCGTCGACGAAATGCCCCCGCTGAACCAACCGGTCATGAGTACGATCGGCTATCACATTCGCCGCGGCAAGCATGATGTGACCGATTTCGACTGGCAGCAGTACCTGAGGTTTGCCGACAAGCATATGCGGCGTTAAGTGGGCGGCCTTCGTCGGCACGGCTCGATCGCGGGCCGGGGCCGGCACTTGATTTCAGCTCGCGCAGCTTTCAGAGCCTCGCATCGCTTCGGAACCAGACCAAAGGGACGGCACCTTCCGTTGCGGAAACTGGGGAAGTGGCATGGTAAGATCAAATGGACCGGCCGTCGGTTGTTCTGGCTGTTGGGCTTTGCGCTGTTGGGGGCCGTCGTCTCGCCTCGGGCCTTTGCGTCGCCGCAGATCCCCGGGGCGGCCCCCGGGCGGCCCATAGCCTTGGTGGGCGGCACGATCCACAAGGTCGGTGGTCCTGCGATCACTGGCGGAACGTTGGTCTTCGAAAAGGGACGGGTCACGGCCGTGGGCCGTCGAGTGAAGGTGCCCGCGAAGGCCAAACGGATCGAGCTGCGAGGCCGCCACGTCTACCCGGGGTTGATCAACGCGTACGGCCAACTGGGTTTGGTGGAAATCAGCGCCGTGCGGGCAACGGTCGATTACCGTGAGACAGGCCGGTTGAACCCGAACGTCAAGGCGGAGGTAGCGTTCAACCCGGACAGCGAACTGATCCCCGTGACCCGTTCCGGCGGCGTGCTTGTGGCCCTATCGGCTCCGACCGGGGGGATCATTTCCGGCACCTCGGCCTTGATGCAGCTGGACGGCTGGAGTTGGGAGGAGATGACCGTCAAGGCCCCCGTGGGGATGCACGTCAGGTGGCCGCGGATGCCAGCCCCCTTGGCCTGGCCGGCCAAGCCGCCCGGTGGTTCGGGGGATCCGCTCGAGCCCTTGGAACGATGTTTGGCCGACGCGCGGGCTTACCAAAAGGCCCGCGAAGCGGCTGCGGACGAGCATCCTGTGGATCTGCGCTGGGAGGCCCTCCTGCCCGTGCTGGCCGGCCAGCTGCCTCTGATCGTCGCGGCCGACCGTGTGGGGCAGATCCAAACCGCCGTGGCCTTCGCCCAGTGCCACGGAGTGAAACTGATCCTCCTGGGCGGCTACGACGCTCCGCTTTGCGCCGACCTACAACGGCGCGAAGTGCCGGTCATCGTGCGATCCACCCACCGGCTACCGCTTCGCCGCGACGATCCCTACGATGCGGCGTACACGCTGCCGCAACGGCTGCGGGCCGCAGGCGTCCCGTTCTGCATCGCCTCACGCAACACGTACAACGCCCGCAACCTGGCTTTCGAAGCGGCCATGGCCGCCGCCTACGGACTGCCTCGCCAGGAGGCCCTGAAGGCGATCACCCTTTATCCGGCACGCATCCTTGGGTCGCCGACCGCCCGGGGAGCCTGGCGCCGGGCAAGGACGCCACGTTGCTTGTGACCGACGGCGATCCGCTGGAAACCACCACCCAGCTCCATGCCGCTTATATCCAGGGCCGGCCCGTAGACCTGTCTGATCGCCACAAACAGCTGTGGCGCAAATACCGTGAAAAGTACCGCCGCCGCCGACTGGGACCACAGACTTGGTCAGCGGGGCAAAGGACGGGCCGTAGGCAAACTTTACGGGCCGAATCCCCTGTCGGGGCGCATACCGCAAGGCTCGCTGCATGCGGACAGGGGGTTGCAAAAGCCAGGTGGACTGGCTAACAACATGGATGTTGCTCCAAGCAAACGATGGGGCACAGCGGCGCGGGCTGCGGGTCTTTCTCGGTCACTTGGTAGCGGGGCCCGCAAGGTTGCCCATTTCTTCCCCTTTTTGGTGTATCGGAGTAACCGGTGGACGGACGTCGCTTTGATCGTTCGGCTGGCGGCCCGACGCCGGCGTACTCCGGCTGGAGGCGGTGTATGGTTTTGACCTAGCTTGCCCCGGGTGCGGCCAACTGGCCGCGGCCCGGGAAGAGCCGAGCGAAGGAGGCGAAAATGAGGGTCGGGACCCACGTCCTCGGAGAACTGTATGGCTGCTCCCCGGACGCACTGAAGGAGGTATCGGCGATACGCTGTCTGATGCGCCAGGTCGTCGATGCCTCCGGCTTCCATGTGGTGGGCGAACAGTTCCATCAATTCAACCCTCACGGTGTTACGGGCGTGCTGGTGCTGTCCGAGTCTCATTTCAGCATCCATACGTGGCCCGAACTGGGGCTGGTGGCGGCAGATATCTTCACCTGCGGTGAGCAGCAGAACGCTGTGGACGCCTTCCAGAAGCTGTGCGACCTCCTTCGACCGAGCAAGGTCACCAAACGGGTCATCACGCGGTGAAGCGCATGCATTTCCATATCGTTCGTGCGTTGGCCGACGGGCCCGCTTCCATCTGGAAGTTGCTCAGGCGAACGGACGGGCCCATCCGCCACGTCTATGCGGCCTGCCGTGAGCTGGTGGCGGGCAACGTGATTCGCCACGAAGCAGGCCAGTTTGTGCTCACCGCGGGCCAACACCCTGTAGTGGCCGCCGCTTCTCGGCGCGACTTCCGCGACGTCAAAGACCAGCTGGCGCCGATCGTCCGCCAGGCGCCCGGGCCGGCGGCCGAGTATTTCCAGGAGCGACTGGTACTGGAAGATCTGCTGAAGCGGCTCGATTTCGTCTACCAGCGAGGTGACTTGGCGGGGCGCCGCCTGTTCGTACTGGGTGACGACGACCTGTTCTCTTTGGCGGCCGCCCTGACCGGCTTGCCGGCGCGGGTCACCGTGGCCGAAATCGACCAGCGTCTGGTGCAGTTCATCGCTGATCAGGCGAAGCGGCGCCGTTTGGAGGTGGAAACGCTGCACTACAACGCGGCCGACCCGCTGCCCAAGCGATTTCGCCGTGCCTTCGACGTGTTCGTCACTGACCCGGTGGAAACACTGAAAGGGTTCACCACGACGATCTCTCGTGGCTTGGCTGCCCTAGGCCACCCTGGAACGGCCTACTTCGGACTGACTGAGCTGGAGTGTCCCCCGGTGCGCTGGATGGCCTTCCAACGCATGCTGCATCGAGCCGGACTGGTACTGACCGATATCCTCCGCGATCACAGCTGGTACGTGAACGAGGCGATCGATGAGGCGGAGCTGGCCCAAACGGCGTTGAAGCGGGAATACCCTTTCCAGCCGCTGCCGCCGCAGGATTGCCTCTGGTACCGGAGCTCCTTTCACCGAGCCGTCACGGTCCGACGGCCCACCCCACCCATCACCGGCCGCGTCAGATTTGACAAATCCTTTTACAGCGACCGATGGGTGATGACCACCAGCTGAACTCTGCAGAACTGGAGTAGGCCCCGCCAGCCGAGCAGGAGACGGATCCAACTTCCCACCCACAACTAAGCTCCAGCAACGTGCGCTCACCAGGTGCATCATCATGCATCAATTGAAAAGCGCCAGCACATACACCTTCCACATGCCCGGGGCGGAACACGCCCCACGCCTTGGGCCCCGTGCACCGGCGTCACGGGGGAGCGGGAGCATACAGGCCCATTCGCTCTCCGGATACAGCGCCACTTGCCACAGCTTCCACAGCAGATTGTCACCGCGGATGGCATCGGCGATCACACGGCCATCAGGACCGATGAGCATCTTCCCCGGCAAAGCGCTGACATTGTACCGACCGAACGTTTCGCCAGCCACGTTGGCCAGCCCGATCGGAAAAGTTAACCCCTTCTCTTGGGCAAACGCTCGTACCTCTTCCAGCGGCACGGAATTGTGGTGGATCCCAATCACCACCACGCCCTCGGCAAATAGCTCGTGTCTGTCGGAAAAAGGATTTGGCTCTTGTTTTCGTGAGGATTTCTGC
>DQVB01000708.1 GCA_015661985.1 Planctomycetota bacterium
CTTTACAGCAGGAGGTAAGGTGATGCGTGACCGCTTGCTCAAGGTGTACTGCCGTCTGCAAGCCGCCCTCATCGGGGAAGAGGGTACCACAATGGCCCAGGAGGGGCTGATCCTGGCCGTGGTCGTCGTTATCTGCATCGCGGCCTGGCAGCTCCTTGGCGCCAAAATCGCCGGAACCATCTTCGCCGTGGCGAGCGCAATCTAGCCCGGAGGAGCACAATGCGGCCGACCGATGAGCGGGGCGGAAGCAGCCTGGCCCAGGCCGCCATTGTTACTCCTATCATCGTGATGGTGGCTCTGGCCCTGGTCAATATGGCCGTTGCCGGATTTGCTGCGGTGTGGGCCAACAATGCCGCCAACTTCGGTGCCCGGATGGGAGCCGTCACCCAGGGCAGCGCCGGCCAGGCCGCCGTTTCGGCAGCCTGGCAGTCGCTCTCCGCCGCACCCGTTGGCGCGTACCGGGTGGACATTGTGTCCCCCGGCGGCGTGCCCGGCTCCACGCTCGGCGTGCGGGTAAGGTGGGAGGTCCCCAACTGGTTCGGCGGTATCGCCGCTGCGTTCTATGACACTCCCAACCCGCCGACCTGGCACGGGCAGGCCACGGCCTTCTTCCGCCAGGAGGGATGGTAATGCAGCCGACACGGGGTGAGGAAGGGTATTCATTTGCCTTCTACGCCGTCGTCTTCACCTTTGTCCTGCTTCCGCTCCTCTCCCTGTGCATTGACATCCCCCGCCTGCTCTGGCTGCGTTCCCATCTCCAGACTGCCGCCGACGGCGCGGCGGAGGCTGCCGCGCTCCAGGTGGACACTGCTTACTACCAGGTGACCGGCGACATCCGCTTCGATCCCCCGCGGGCTTTCGCTGCGGCACTCGACACATTCGCGCAGGCGACCGCCGACCTGCCCCAGAAGGGTTACTACTGCTCCATCACCAACATCGTCTTGGACGACGGGACCGAAACCGTCACGGTGGAAGCACGGGGGACGATCCGGTTCTTCTTCGGCATCGCGCCTCCGGTTAGCATACCCACTACTGCCGTCTCCCGCACCCGCTTCACACGCAGGTGACTGCTTGGTTGGAGGCCCTGTCCCCGCGCGGGGGCCTCCAACCACAGGGGTTGCGGTGGCCCCAAATCTATGAGGAGGGCCACCGATGAAAGGTATACTCGGCAGTATGTGGGTCGCGCTGGCCGAGGCAGTGGTTGCACTGGTCGTGGCGCGGATCATCGGCTCGCGCATCGCTGCCTTGATCCAGCAGGTGGCCCGATCGTTCCGTTGGTAGAAGCGGGCCAGGGGGCGGTCACGGGGGCCGCCCCCCGCCGCGGCCAACTGCGAGGGGAAATGGAGATCGTAATCGACCGGCGATTATTGGTACCGCTGGGCGTGCTGATGGGTGTGTTGGTCGTAGTCGGCCTGACCTTGCTGGGCCGGGCTTACACCCCCGATCCGGCGCGTGTCATCCGGTGGGCCGACTGGCAAGCCGCCAAGGTTGAACGGCAGTACCGGCGGGAATTGGCCGGACTGCGGCGGGATCTGGCCGACTTGGCCGAGATGCTCCGAGACAATCCCGATCCGGTGCGGGCAGAGATGGCGGCCTCCCGTGTCGCACAGCGGCATGCAGACGGCCTGGGTCTGCTGGCCCGCCAGCGGGAGGCCGTAGTGGCGGCGGCAGAGGTGGTCCGGGATTGGGCCGCAGGCTACGCCGGATATGACGAGGCGGTGGCGGCGGTCAACGCCGCAGTGGAGGTCCTGGACAATACCGGTGGGGGCGGTGATGCTGACGACCGCTGATGTCACAGAGGTTGTGCTCCAGGACCTCGTTGAAGCGGAGAAGCGGCTGCGTGAGTTAGCCGAGGCGGAAAACCGGGATCTCCGCGCCGCTCTGCAGTTGGCCGCTTACACCTTCGCCGGGGAGGAATACGAAGCAGAACTGCGTAAGGACCAGCGCATCCTTGACCGCTGGACACCCGCCGACTGGATGGCTTTCTTCCAGCGCGTCGCCCCCGTTGGGCGGGGATGGGCCGACCACCGCGTGTTGGCCGAGCGGCTGCGTCAGGTGGTGGCCGAGCGAGACGCACTGGCTGCAGAAGTCCTCCGGCTGCGGGAAGAACTGGCCTTGAGAGCGCAGTTGTCCCCCGGCATCGCCGCAGATGATGATGACGCAGGTGCAGCAGCAGGTGGAGAGCAGCGGCAGGAGAAGCCTCGGCATGACCTTGGCCCGGCCGTCTCCTTTCGGTGGCCGCAGGTCCCGAAGCGGCCGCCGAGAGCGTATGCAAGGTACTTCCCAAGGAACTGGGACCGAGAGGGGCTGATCCTGGCCCTCATTTCCTCCGGCCTATGCCTGCGTGTGGAAATCGGCGAACTGATAGGCAGGCGGTTCGGCGTGTCCGGGCGGGCCGGATCCGTCAAGCGGCTGTTCGTCGGCAAGCAGCGCAGCCTCGAGGCGCGGGGCATCATCTACTCCGAGGTCCACCGTGTTGGGCGGGCAGGTGCAATGATTGTCGGCCTTACCGACCTCGGTCGGAAGATTGCCAAAGCCTGCGGGTGGGAGGTGGTGGAAACCGAGTGGGAGAGGCTGAAGCGGCTGCATGGAGGGGACCGGCAGTTGAAGCACGCTGCTGCAGTGTGCATTTTTGCCTATCACGCCCGCAGGCGGGGATGCAAGGTGGAGGTCGTCCCGCAGGTCGAAGGTCCGGCGGAGCCGGATGTTCTTCTCATCACCGGCGGCGGAGAACGCATCTACGTAGAGGTGGAGGCGGGACGGGAAAAAGAAGCAAAATGGCGCAACACGGCCGACCTCCAGGGCTTTGTCGCGTTGTGCGCAGTCAACGACCGGGCACGAGATGCCCTGGTGCGAGAAATTAAGTCTCTGGGTCTCCCCGGTCGGGCGACCGACCTGGGAGCGCTGATTGCAGAGAAGGACGAGGGTAGGCTTTGGATGGAAGAGTGGTAGCAGCCCGGGGCGGGGGCCCGGGCGCCGGACCCCCGCGCGGGGTTGTTACCCGGAGGAGTAAAGCGGTTGGAGGAGCGTTCACGGCGAACTGCTTCCTCAACCAAACCCACCTCTTTACGGGTTACCCCGTGTGTAGGGTAGGGGCGTTTGTGCCCCGCATGGGGGGCTTTTCGGCCCTATGCCTCGAGGAGTGGCTTGTCGGCCTAACCTCTCTCTTGGACGCAGCGCGGCCTTTAGTGATAATCTCGCACGAGGAGGAGGTACACGATGCTGAACCGGGTGCACGTTGAGGGTATTGTCACGAAGACCTGGGGGTTCCAGGGAACTCGCTTTGTGCGAATCGCCTGCTATCCCGACCCGGGCCGGACGCTGAAGCGATCCTCCGGCGGTCGGGACGAGCCGGAGTACATCACGCTGCGTTTTGAACCGCCGCTGGCAATGGCCACAGGCGGTCTGAACGGCGGCGACCGTGTGCGCGCCAGCGGGTACCTGATGAGCCGTGAGTACACCATATCTCTAGCCCGCTTCGCGGAATCCGCCGAGGGAGACGGCGAGGCGGTGGAGAAGTTAAAGGCGCTGGCAGAAGAGGCCGGCGATAAGGTTAGGAAGCCGCATGTTCTCAACGAAGTAGTGGTGGAGCACTTCGTCATCCTCTGATGTACTGCACCTTAACAATCGAATAAGGAC
>DQVB01000096.1 GCA_015661985.1 Planctomycetota bacterium
CCGCCTGAAGCCAGCGCTGCCGGCGGGGCCGCCGGCCGCCCGGCTGTTCTGTTGAAGGACGTGACCGAGCGCACCGGGATCACCTTCACGCATACCCATGGCGGGACCGGCCAGCAGTACATCATCGAGGCGATGACGGCGGGGCTGGCCGTCTTCGATTACGACAACGACGGGGACGAGGATATCTATTTCCTCAACGGGGCCCCGCTGCCGCTGGGCCGAAAAACCGACAGCGTGCCCGCCAATGCCCTTTATCGCAACGAAGGAAACTGGCATTTCGTCGACGTCACTGACCAGGCCGGCGTGGGCCACACGGGATACGGCCTCGGTGTTACCGCCGGTGACTACGACAACGATGGGGACCTCGACCTGTATCTGAACAACTTCGGACCCAATGTGCTTTACCGCAACAACGGCGACGGCACCTTCACCGATGTGACCGATCGGGCCGGTGTGGCCGACGGCGCCAAGGTGGGTGCCGGTGCCTGCTTCCTGGACATCGACGGCGACGGCGATCTGGATCTCTATTCGGCCAACTACGTGGAGTTCGCCTATGAGCTGAGTCCCCGGCGGATCATCGGTGGGTACATGCGAGCACCCAGTCCGCTGGACTTCATCCCTGTGCCCGATACCCTCTTCCGGAACAACGGCGACGGCACGTTCAGCGACGTGACGGAGTCTTCCGGAGTTGGTCAACATGCGGGGACCGGAATGGGCTTGACCACCTGCGACTACGACAACGACGGCGACACGGACATTTTCATCTGCAATGACGTGCGGCCCAATTTCCTCTGGCAAAACGACGGGCACGGGCATTTCCAGGAAATGGGGCTTGCTTCAGGCGCGGGCTATGACTATCTGGGCAAGGCCAACGGCAGCATGGGGGCCGACGCTGCGGACTACGACAACGACGGATGGCTGGACATTTTCATGACGAGCTACCAGGCCGAAAGCCCGGTGCTCTACCGCAACCTGGGAGGCCGTCTGTTCGAGGATGTTTCCATTCCGGCAAATGTCGGCGACGGATGCCTGGAACACGTCAACTGGGGCTGCGGGTTTGGTGATTTCGACAACGACGGCTACCGGAGCCTGTTCGTGGCCAATGGCCATCTGGAACCCTTCATCGAACGGATCGACCCGACCACCGCCTACCGGGTCCCGAATACGCTGCTTCTCAACAAGGGTAAAGGCCGATTCGTGAACGTCTCCCGGCAGGCGGGGGATGGGCTGGCGGTGCGAGCGAGCAGCCGAGGGGCGGCCCTGGAGGACATGGACAACGACGGCGACTTGGACGTGGTGATCCTCAACGCCCAAGACCGGCCGACCCTGTTGCGAAACGACACGCCCAAGTCCTATCACTGGATTCAGCTGCGATTGGCAGGAACGCACAGCAACCGCGGAGCCGTGGGCGCCCGCGTGAAGGTCGTGGCCGGGTCGCTCGTACAGATCGACGAGGTGCACGGCGGGCGCGGCTACCAGAGCTTCTACGGCGCCCGGCTCCATTTCGGGTTGGGACCGCACGAACGGGTCGATCGCATCGAAATCCACTGGGTGGGCGGCGGCACCGACGTGCTGGAGGACGTGCCGGCCGATCAGTGCCTGGTGGTTGTCGAGGGCCGCAACTGAACCACACGAGCCCTACCCCGCAACAAGCGTAACCGTTCATGGCCCGGGGAACGCGAAGAGCGGTCGTATTGACATTACCCCAGCGTTGCGAATCGGCAGGGCAGGATGGACATTCCTGTCCGTCACAGGTAGCACAGAAGGCGCAATGCCCCGGGCACGGTAGATGTCACAGAAGGTGGGTTTTTGCCGCGCTAGCCCGGATTATTCACGCAGGCCGGAACGAGATCGCGCAAAGTGTTGCCGGAACAGCCAAACCGCGATTCGACGTGGCATACACCGTGCTTCAGTTTGCTCGTTGGCCGAGCGACCGGAGTTCCGGCAGAGGCTGTGTCTGCTCGCTGCGGCCTACGAGGTCATGAATAATGGGGGCTAGCCGAACTCACCCGTCGATCCCATGATGGGCAGGCGAGAATGCCCATCCTGCGTTTCCTTTCTGCAGCGTTGGGGTACAGAGATCGTCCCAACCTGGGGTCGGGACATCTGCAGGCGAGCATCGCGGCCTGGTCAGCAGACCAGCCACCTGTCGTTTTGGAATGGGCTCACGGAGAGTCGCTCTCAGCCAGGCTCATCGCCTCGGTGGGCGGCCTGGGGTTCGGCGTCGGCGCGGACCTTCCGGCACATTGGTCGCCGGGAGCCACGCGGCCAACTCTTGCTTGACGCGAGCGTATTGTGGATCGCCGGCCAGGTTGGTCCATTCCATGGGATCGTGCTGGTGATCGTACAACTCTTCGGTTCCGTCGTGGTAGCGGATGTAGCGCCAGCGCCGGGAGCGGATCGCGTGGTTGTTGCGGCCGTGGGTGGTGACGGCCGGCCGGTCCCAGGTAGTTTGGGGATCGGCCAGTAGTGGCTTGAGGCTCCTGCCCTCCAGATGCCTGCCCACGGGAAGGCCGCACAGGTCGGCCAAGGTGGGGTAGATGTCGACCAGGCTCACCGTACGCTCGCAGCGCGCCCCGCTGGGTGTCAAGCCGGGGACCACGAAGATCAAGGGCACGCGCGTGGCTTCCTCCCACAGGGTGAACTTGCGCCAGTGGAGCTTTTCGCCCAGATGCCAACCGTGGTCGGTCCAGAGCACGATGATCGTGTTGCCGGCGTACGGGCTCCGATCCAGGGTATCCAACAGTCGCCCCACTTGGCCGTCGGCATAGGTGATCGATGCCACGTAGCCTTGAACGGCCTTTTCCCAGTTGTCCGTGGCGAGCACTTTGGCGTGGTCCCCTTGGGGGCGGGCCATCGCCCGGCCCACCGGCGGAACGTCTTCCAAGTCGTCCTCTTTGACGGTGGGCAGAACGATCTGGCCAAGCGGGTAGCGGTCAAAGTACTTCTGGGGTACGTACCAGGGCAGGTGCGGGCGGAAGAGGCCCACGGCCAGGAAGAAAGGCTTCTCATGCCGCTGGCCCAGAAACCGAATCGCCCAATCGGTCACCTGGGTGTCGCCCATCGCTTCATCGTCCACGGCGACCGGCCCCCAATCGAAATGGGCCGTGTTGGGGATCCCGTTGGCGGGACGGACAGGCGGGACGGGGTCGCTAGGCCGGGCGAAGTACTCGTGCCAAGACTGCGGGTCCTTGAAGCGTCCGTGAAAGATCTTGCCCCCACCGAAGACTCGATAGCCGTGGGCCATGAAGTGCTGGGGCAACGTGACCGCATGGGGCAATTGCACGCGCCAGGGATTGCTGTTGTGGTAGACGCCCGACGTGGATGGGAGGACACCGCACAGCAGGCTGGTGCGCGAAGGGTTGCACGCCGGGGCCGTGCAGTAGGCGTGGGTGAAGAAGACCCCGCGGGCAGCCAGGCGATCCAGGTTGGGCGTGTGGACCTCTTGGTAGGCGCCGCCCAGATAGCCCGTCCAGTCGTTCAGGTCGTCGATGGCGATGAAAAGCACGTTCGGCCTCTCGGCAGGCGCCGCAGCCCACATCTGGCTCGCCAGAGGTGGCCACAGAGCGGCGGCCACCAGCCAAAGCGCCGCGTGAAATCCCCGCACCGAAGCCTTCCTGCTCATCGGATTGCCTTTCCCGCCAACGGCCCAACGGACAAACCCCGGCAACATGTCTGGGTGCGCCGCCCCCAACGCCTTTGATGCTAACCGCACGCTGCGCCCGGAGCAACCCGCGCGGCGAGGACCTCGCCCTGGCAGGTCCTCCGCCGCGCATCACACACCATCCTGGCCACCCGCCGTCACAGCAGGGCCAAGCTGTAGCGGAGCGAGAAGAATAGGCCGACGGCCAGAATCACCAGGCCCGTAGCCCGCCGCGCCCACTGCTCGACCGCTTCCACCGCCTGGAAGGCCCGGCCGATCGAGCCGGCACCGAATGCCAGCAGGGCAGCCACCGTCACCACAGGAAGCGCCGTCCCCAGTCCGTACGCGGCGGGCAGGACCAGAACAGAGCGTTGCTGGAGAGCCACGGGGATCAAACCACCGAAAAACCACGCCGCCGAAATGGGACAAAAGGAAATGGCGAACAACGCCCCCAGAACAAAGGCGCTCGACAATCCTGCCCCCTCCACCCACCGTTGCAGTCGCGGCCCCGCGCCGCTGAAGCGGAAAGGAAGCCGGACCAGGCCCAGCAAGACCAGGGCGCTCAGGATCAGCACCGGTCCCAGCAGGCGGTACATCCATGCCTGCAAGAACATCGATACCTGGCCCGCGGAAAACAAACTGGCCAACAGCAGCACAGCCAGGCTCACGTACGCCAGCACCTGCCCCACGGCGTAGAGCAGCCCGGCCCATAAAACCCGATAGGGCTTCCCCACTCGCCGCCCCACTAGGCCACGGCGGCCACCGTGGTGGCCAGCGGGCAGGGGCTGAGGGCCGTCTGCAACCCCAACCAAAACGCTGGACCCAGGCTCACCAAGGGTTCCACCGACGCGCACCTCAGCTCGGCCCACCGCCCAGTGTCCCATGCCCAGACGACGCCTGCCCGCCAAGGCCCGCGACCTGGCTGAAAAGACCGTGCAATTCCGACCGCATGTACTCCTGAAACGCCTCCCGGTCGTCCAACAACAGCCACCCCCGATCGAGCACCCGGACCTGCGCAGCCCGACCGCCACGCACGGCCACCAGCGCCACGGTGCTGGCCACCAATTGGAAATCCCGCTTGAAATGGAAGTTCTCTGGGCGGTCGAAGTTGACCACCCGCCACTCGAGCATGCCCTTGGCTAACCGGTCCGCAAAATCCCCTCGCACAACTTCCCGGGCGTAGGCCTCCATCCGGTTGCAAGGCCCGCAGCGCACATCGCCATGGAAAAAGAAAACGACGACGCGATCGGGCCCGGCCAAGGCGCCCGGAAGGCCGCCTCCGGCCGAAGCCCGTCCGGCGGATAACTTCCGCAAGCTCACCGCCGTCAGGCTGGCGGCCACCAGTCCCAAGGCGGCGATGGTTGCCACGCTCTTGCCGTTGATCATTCCACTTCTCCGATAGGCCCACATACCGCGACAAACGGTCACCACAGCCCCCCGTCTCGGCTGCTCCTGTCGGCCAGACCGCTGCCCGACCAGAGCGGAGACGAACCGGCCCGCCGTTCCGTCAAGCCTGCTGGCACAGCAATCGCTTGATCTCGGCAACCGATGCCACCTTCCCCACCCAAAGGATATCGCCGTCGACGACCAGCGCCGGGGTCATCAGCGCCCCCAATTCGATGATTCGGTCGATGTCTGTCACCTTTTCCACCGCCGCCTGGATCCCCAGTTCGGCCACGGCCGCTTCGGCGTTCTCGGCCAGCTGCCGGCACTGGTCACAGCCGGGCCCCAGCACCTGGATCAATCGCATGGTTCCTCGTCCCAGATCTGTCCCCGACGGGCCCAAGAGCAAGTCCCTGTTTCTTCGAACAATCGTTCGCTGCTTCCCGTGGCTGGAAAAGCCCCCTGGGACCGTTCGCGCGGTCCATCCAGCCGGCCACCTCGCGCCTGATGACGACAAAAGCGCCAGAGATCTTCACGCCACTGGCCTTTCTCAGTATGGCCTGCAGCATGACACAAGGCAAGCGAGGGACATTGGAGGCGACGCCGGCGGCCCGGCGGCTGCGGCCAGGGTGCCAACCGGGGGCGGAGGAGAGCGGCGATTGACGGCCGCCGGCCCCAGTGGCA
>DQVB01000294.1 GCA_015661985.1 Planctomycetota bacterium
CGCGTGGATGCCAAAGACGTCGTGGATGGCAAGCGCCTCCTCCCGGTCGCCTTGCGGCGAACCGGTTCCGTGTGCGTGGATGTGCCCGATGTCAGCGGGCGACAAGCCGGCGTCCGCCAAAGCCTGACGCATGGCGTTTGCCATCGCTTGACTCCGCTTCGGGACGACGTCGCGCTCACGGACACAAGAGGCGCCGGATCCCAGCACGGTGCCGTAAATCGTGGCGCCCCGACTGCGCGCGTGCGACTCCTCCTCGAAAATCAGCGAGCAAGCGGCCTCTCCAACAACTTGCCCCGTGCGATTCCGGTCGAAAGGGCGGCACCATCGTTCCGGGGGCTCTTCACTGTTCGCCAAGTCATCCCACAGGGCGGCATGCAAACATTTCACTTCGTGAATCCACGCACCGGTCGATCCGGCGATCATTACGTCGGCGCTACCCCGTTGGATCACGCGAGCGGCCTCGCCCATCGCCAGATTGCCCGAGGCCTCCGCGTGGGTCAGCGAGTTGCTGGGGCCTTGGGCGTCGGCCATGATAGCGATGTGACAGGCGGGCATGTTGGGAAGATACTTGAGCAGCCACAGCGGCTCGAGCCGGGGCATCCCCTCGGGCCCCCATTTCTGGTACACGAACCGTCCGGTCTCTTCGTCGACACAAACGCGGCAAGCCTCCTTCAATGTCTCAATGGGGCTAAACATCTGATTCGCCCCGAAATCAACGCCGAATCGCACCCGGTCAACCTGCTGCGAATCCAAACCGCTCGACTCCAACGCCAATACCGCTGAAGCCACACCGAGCTGGATTTCGCGGCACATGACCTTGAGACTTTTGCGCTGCGCCTTGAGGTACGTTTTCCGGGCCGTGGCTTCCGTGAAATCTTTGATCTCACCAGCCACGTTGCCGGGAACGGCGGTGTAGGAGAGCTGTTCGATCCGAGCGATCCCGCTGCGGCCCTCGGCGATGCTTTGCCAAAACGCGTCGCAGCCGATGCCGATTGGGCTCAGGACGCCGATGCCCGTCACGACCACACGCCGGCCGCCTTTTCCTGTCGCGCTCATCGATTCAATGCCTCACGTCTCTGCCGCACTGCGGCTCGATGATGATCGGCCCATTGAGCCTATTGCCGGCCGTCGCCCTGTCGACGGAAACGACCACCTGACCGGGCGCCGGTCCGGTTCTCAATGCTCTTTGCCCGTCCAGCCCGCTGGGGGGGCTGCAATAGCAAAGAGAAATCCGCGGAGAATTGCAAGTCTCGGTCTGCGGAATCAGGCCTATTGGAACGGGAAATCGTCTTGCCGACTCGCTTGGAATGACTGGCTCCGAGCGAGCCCATCCGGGACGCTCGGATTGGGACGCGCCCTCACTGCCAATCGGAACCACATTGCAGACGCGCAATGCATCGACCGCGTTGTCAAAAAAGCTCGGGGCGCGAAGGACCGCGTGGAAGCTGACCCGGGACCATCCGGCAGGCAGGAACGCCGATGCCGACAGGACGGTGTGAACCTGCTTCGGCTTCCCGACAGATCGCCGGTGCCTCGGCGAGGAACGCGGACGAAAACGTTTGCGTACAGGCTCAGAGCTCGCGCTCCAGGTTGCTGTGGTTGGATCCCCAAGGAAGATGCCGCCCCAGGGCCTTCTCAGGCAGCTACTGAACACAAGTGCGTCATTCCAACCACATATAATCGTCACGACCCGCACGATCCTCGCAAGCCGCGTCCCATCGGCGTCAGTCCGTTTCGATTGGTTGTCCTCATTGGCCCTTTGGAACCGATTATTCCCGTTGAGTGCGAAAGGGGGGCCGCTCGGGGCTCGGCGCCGCAGGGAAAATCGCCTCGGACCTCGCGACGACCCGTGCGAAGCCGGACCCGCAGCGTGTCGATCGTCACCCAGCGGACGGGACAGAAGCCGACATGGGACGGGCGAGGGCGGATGACCTCGAAAAAGGGGAAGCGGCCGACCGTGAGGCAATTCAGTCGCGGCTGCTGACCGGCAAAGAATCGTCGCCTCGAAGGAAACGCTCCCGGACAAAACCGTGGAGAAGTGATCCCACGTCACCTTGCGTGCCCTTCCGGGCCGTTGACTGAACGGGTTAACCACGCGGTCGCTCATGAGTTGGATGCTGTTGATACTGGTCACGCTGGCGCTGGCGGCCACGATCCGGACGCTGCTGCTGATTTGGCACACGATCGAGAATCGGCGGTTCGCTCGCTCTCGAATGCGGAGTCCGGTTCCGCGCGTGGAATTGCGGCCGGTCAGTGTGGTAGTTCCTTGCAAGGGGGTCGACTTGCAATTGGAGCGAAATCTGCGGGCGGTCCTCCAGCAAGATCATCCCTGTTATGAGGTGAAGTTCGTCGTCGACTGTGACCGGGATCCGGCCTGCGAAGTCATCCGTCGGGTCATCGCAGACATGGGAAACGGCCGCGCCGAATTGCTCGTTGCCGGACCGGCGACGAACTGCTCGCAAAAGATTCACAATCTGCGTTACGCGGTGGCCCGGGTGACGTCCCGCACGCACGTGCTCGCCTTTGTTGACTCAGACGCCCAGATTCGCAGCACCGACTGGCTGAGGCGTTTGACCGCTCGGTTGAACGAGCCGGGCGTGGGAGCCGTCACGGCGTATCGTTGGATGGTGCCGGTCGCGAAGGGGCTTCCGAACGCGATTCTCTGTTCCATCAACGCA
>DQVB01000659.1 GCA_015661985.1 Planctomycetota bacterium
ACCAGCTGGCTCTGGTATCAACCACGCTGGATGGGGTTGGTCGTGTAGCCAAGCGGAATGGCCCCATAGAGACTCGTAGCGATAGCGTGAAGGAGGTAGCAATGGATCGTCGAGCATGGCTTCTGGCAGGCGTGGCGGCAGCCTGGTTGGGCTGGTGCGGAGCCACATCCCTCCTCGGCGGCGAGGAGAACGAGGATGCGCTACGGATCATCGTCTTCGGAGCTCACCCCGACGATTGTGAGATACGCGCAGGCGGATGTGCCATTCTCTGGAGCCGACAGGGACACAAAGTGAAGTTCGTATCGGCCACCAACGGAGACATCGGGCACTGGGGCATGGCCGGCGGGGCCCTGGCCAAGCGCCGCTACGCCGAAGTCCAAGAGGCGGCCAAGATCCTGGGCACCACGACCGTGGTCCTCGATATCCACGACGGGGAGCTGGAGCCCACGCTGGAAAACCGCAAGACCTTCGCCCGGCTCATCCGCCGCTGGAGAGCCGATATCGTCATCGGCCATCGACCCAACGACTATCACCCCGATCATCGCTACACGGGTGTGCTCATGCAGGATGCTGCGTACATGGTGGCCGTCCCCTTCTTCTGCCCCGACACTCCGCCGCTGGATCGGAACCCCGTGTTCCTCTACTCCTACGATCGCTTCCAGCGGCCCACTCCGTTCGAGCCTGACATCGTGGTGGCCATCGATTCTGTGGTGGACCAGAAGGTGGAAGCGCTGGTGAAAATGGAATCCCAGTTCATCGAAGGTGGAGCCACCGGAAGGCCCGAATCAGCCCCGAAAACCGAAGCGGAGCGGGAAGCCAAGCGCCAACAGGTACGGGAAGCGTTCAAGCGGCGCTTTGCCCGTATCGCCGACCAGTGCCGCCAGAAGCTCATCGAGCTGTACGGCGAGGAGTTGGGCAAGAGGGTGAAATACGCCGAAGCGTTCCAGATCTGCGAATACGGGCGCCAACCGAGCCGAGCGGAACTGCGCAGGCTTTTCCCCTTCTTCCCAGAGAAACAGCCGTAAGAGGCTGCCACCAGGCCGGCAGGTGCGACGAGACCCGGCCGGAGCCTCCATGGTCGAGGAGATCGGTGATGAACAGTCTGGAGCGAGTGGTGGCGGCGCTTCAGCGGCGCCAGCCGGACCGGGTCCCCTATTTCGAATGCGTCATCGATCCACGCGTCATGGATGCCCTCTTGCCCGGCTGCGATTACTTCCAGTTCAACGAGTGGATCGGCATGGACAATGCCAGCCAGAACCGGAGCTCCTGGAGCCGGGACAATGTGGAGATCATCGACGAGCAGCGCGGACTGTTTCGCGACAAGTGGGGCGTTGTCCGGGCCTTCGGCCCGGAGAGCACCCCCGTGCCTGTGGAAGGGCCGATCAAGTGCCCGGAGGATCTGAAGCGTTACACGCCCCCGGATCCCAACGCGGACGACGTGCTGGGCAACCTGCCGGACATCGTGGCCCGCTACAAGGGACAGAAAGCGATTACGGCCATCTGCCGCGACGCCTTCTTCAATCCGGCGTTCCTGCGAGGCACAACCCAATACTTGATGGACATGGTCGAGCGGCCGCGCCTGGTCCACCAGCTGGTGGAGGTGACCCTCAGCTACGACATCCCGGCCATGCAACGGATGGTCGCCGCCGGAGTGGACGTGGTGGTCTTCGGCGACGATTATGCCGATAAGCATTCGACGTTGATGTCACCCAAGCACTTCCGCCAGTTCGTCCTGCCGGGGCTCAAGCGCTGTGTCGACGCGGCCCACGAAGCCGGGGCCTATGTGGTGAAACACACCGACGGGAACATCATGCCCATCATCGACATGATCGTCCAGACGGGCATCGACGCACTGAACCCGCTGGAACCCCAGGCCGGCATGGACATCCGCTTGATCAAGGAGCGTTACGGCGACCGTATCGCCCTGATCGGCAACATCGACTGCGGCTATCTGCTCAGCCAGGCCGGGGTGGACGAGGTGCGCGAGGTCACGCGGCGGACCATCGCTGCGGCCGCCCCCGGCGGCGGTTACTGTCTGTCCAGCTCAAACAGCATCCACTCGTCGGTCAAACCAGAAAACTTCCTGGCCATGATCGAGACGCTGCGGCAGTACGGCCGGTATCCCATGGAGGCCGGGATTTGGAGACCATCCCGGACATGAGAAGCGGCCGGCCTGCCGACCATGCCACAGGGCACGTGACCGCAAGTCTCCCGGCCCATTCTTGGGGATTGGCTCACAGCAGGCGAGGCCAACCAGTCGAGGGCGCTTCAGTGGCGGCCTTCGACCCAGCCGATGAACTCTTTGCGCAGCTTGGGATGGCCGCCCAGCACGTAGGCCACCGCGTGGACGGTCAGCCCATCGACCGCGTCGCGGCCGACCATCGCATTGATCCGCTTGGCCCAACCTTCCGCATCGCAAAAACCCATGGCCTTTCGCAGCGTTTCGGGCGTGGCTTCCCGATCGGCCTTGGCGCGGCCGAGCGTCAATGCCTTGGCGTACACCTGGTCGAAGACCACATCCCGTGGTCCCCTTACCTCCCTCTGGAATTGCGACCACAGGTGGCCGTCCTGGCTGAAAGCGCTGATCATCGCCTCCATCGCCGCCAGGCTGCAATCGACCACGGCGATGTCCCGGCGGGCAACCCCTTCTTGACGCGCCCGCTCGCAAAGGGCCTGGTCCAACGCCATCAGCTCCTGATCAATCAGATCTCGCAAGCGCCGAAGTGGTTCCGAGCCCATCAAACATCCTTCCTCTGGTGGGGTAACGTACGAAAAGTCGCCCTACGCTGTCGCCTCCAGCCTGTCCGAAACTATGGAATAATCGCCCTGATTATGGCATAATATTACCCCAATACAGACCCGAAAATAGTACCACATTCGAAACCCGCCTGCAAGGGGAGGCCAGGGAAGGGATCGCCAAATGGGCAGAACCGCAAGCGGCAAGATCAGACTAACCGGCAAACCCCGCGAAATCCACTCGGCGGTCACCGAAGCGATCAGGGCAGAGATCGCCCGTCAGAACCTCACCTACTACCGTATCGCCAAGGACACGGGAATCTCGCCCTCGGCCCTCAGCCGTTTCAGCCGCCCCGACGGGACACTCTCCGCGGAAAACCTTCTCGTGCTGCTGGACTACCTGGGTATCGACCTGGTTAGCCGCGACGGAATGACCCCGGATGGGGCAAGCCGGATTATCTACCGAGCCCAGTCGAATGACTGTGGCCAAACGGACAGCCATCAGCGGCGCCGACCCCCTTGATCGAGGGGTGACACGGTGGGCCACCAGGGGCGGCGCTGCCTTGCCTGTTCGTACCAGGCGGGCGGCGCCAGCCGTCTTCCCGGGGCCGGCTGCTACTGGTCCAACTCCTCGTACGGACTGCTCAGCCTGGGCATGATGCGGCATAGGGCCACACCCCCGAAATAGAGGAAACTCAGGGGGATGGCCATCAGCAACATGCTTTGCGGATCGGCCGGCGTGAGGAACATGGCCAGCACAAAGATCACCAGCACGGCCATCCGCCAGCGGGAGAGGTACGAGTGGACGGTGAACACACCGATCCGTTCCAGGAACAGCATCACCAACGGCAACTGGAAGCTAATCCCAAAGCCGATCGGCAGGATCAGCACGAAGCTGAGCCATTCGTTGATCCGCGGCCGAGGGTCGATGTTCAGCCAGTCGTTGAACATGAACAGGAACTGGAGCACGGGGTCGAAAACGAAAAAGAACGCCGTGGCCGCGCCCAGCAGAAACAAGCCGACGCTGAACGGCAAGAACACGTGGACGTAACGCTTCTCGTGGGGGTAAAGCCCCGCCGCCACGAAGCTCCAGATCTGATAGAAAACCCAGGGACTGGAGATGATCAGCCCGATCAGCAAGGCCCCTTTGATGTAGATCATGAACGGTTCTTGAACACCCAGCGAATCGGTGCGGATGTCGGCATCGACGGGTCGCCAGATGTAGACTTCGACCAGTCCGTCCTCGGCCGGGCCGGGATTGGACGTCCTGGGTGGATCGCCCGCGGCGGCGTGCGGAGCCAGCTGGTTGGGGTTCACCCATACCCGTTCCGGAGTCAGACGCTGGGAAGCGATCCGCTCGAGCATCTGTTCGCTGTAACCAAGCCCTGCCAGCTCGGCTCGCAACTCGGCCATCTTCTCCTCCGCCTCCTGCTGGCGGTAGCTGCGCAGCGCCTTAATCAGCGGGTATTGGATCCACTGGACCACCTTGCCCCCGATGGGCAAGGCCACCACGAAGCCGATCACCAGCCCCAGCAGCGCCCGGAAGAGGCACATGCGCAGCTCCTCCAGGTGCTCCCCGAAGGTCATGGTGGAATCTTTGAAATAGTCTTCTTCGGGCGGGTATCGGTGCATTGAACACCTCAAACCGAGGGTGCCTCGTCACGTGGCCGAGGGCACCCCATCGACAACCGATGCGAAAACCAACTACCCCTCGGGATCGGCCGTAGACCTTCCCGAGGACCGCTTCGTGCCAGTGCACTTGCCGAAAAAAGCCTCCCCGGGTGTTCTTGCCGGCACACCGAATCCATTATCATATCACTCCAGATCGAAAGCCACAACGAAGCCCGCAAGGGCGCTACGCTCCAGCCGTTTTGGGCCCGAAACCATGGCCGCAGTCACCCTCTACCCGCTCCGTTTCCGCCCCCTCTACAAGCAATACCTCTGGGGGGGACGGCGATTCGAAACCCACCTGGGACGAAAACTTCCCCCAGACGGACCCTTTGCCGAATCTTGGGAGGTCGCTGACCACGGCCAAGACCAAAGTATCGTAGAGGCCGGTCCGCTGGCGGGGACCACCCTCCACGAACTGGTTGCCCGGTTCGGCCACCATCTGCTGGGTCGCCACCACCCCCAGCCCCGGTTCCCCTTGCTGCTGAAATACCTGGATGCCAACCAACCCCTATCGGTCCAGGTCCACCCGGACGACGCGCTGGCCCGGCGCATGGGTTTGGACGACCCGGGAAAAACCGAGGCCTGGTGCGTGCTCCATGCCGAGCCGGGCAGCCTCATATGGGCGGGTTTCCGGGAGCCTATCGATCCCGAGCGGCTCCGCCGCGCCGTGGCCGAGGGCAAGCTCGAGGCCTGTCTGCATCGGTTCTCGCCCGCTCCCGGCCAATGTGTGTTCCTCCCGGCGGGCACCGTGCACGCGTTGGGCCAGGGCTTGCTGGTGGCCGAGATCCAGCAGACCAGCGACAACACGTTCCGGCTCTACGACTGGAACCGCGTAGGCCCGGACGGACGGCCGCGGCCCCTCCACGTCGAGGAGGCTATTCAGGCCATCAACTATGACCAGGGTCCCGTACAGCCAGCGGCGCCCCGGCCCGGTGAAGCCACTCACATCGAACGGCTTGTCCGGTGCGACAAGTTCGTCCTGGACCGGCTCCGGCTGGCAACCCCCCAGATGGCCGGTGGGGACGGCCGCTGTCACATCCTGACCGTCATCCAGGGGGCAATCCACGTCGAAGGGGACCCGGAGCAAGCACCCCTGCGGCTGGGAAGCACCGTCCTTCTTCCGGCCGCCCTCAGCCCCGTGCAGCTCGAGCCCCTCGGGGACGAGACAGCCGTCCTGCTGGACGCCTGCCTGCCCTGACCGGGCCGGACCGGGTTTGCAGGGACTCGGTCCGGTGGGGGAGGGCCCGGGAGGTTGCGGTTCAGCCCAGCCCCCCGTCTCCCAAGCCGGCCCTCCCCACGAAAGGTTACTTGGTGGGCGAAACTTCGCGCTGTTGAGTCACGTTTTGTACAGGTCTTGTACAGGTCTTGTACAGGTTGTTGTACACTGCCTCACATGCGGCAGTTGGTCTGAGGCGCAGCCTCCCCGGTGTCTCACTACTTGCAC
>DQVB01000180.1 GCA_015661985.1 Planctomycetota bacterium
CACATCGTCGCGAGCGGACTGCCGCCGCCGGCGACCAGCGCCGGCTTGCCGGTCGGCTCGAGCCGCTTCAGCACGATGCCTTGCTCGGTAAGCTCGGGCCAGCCGCCGTTGGCAAACGCCCGGGCCACGGCCGGGTTGGTCTTCGGTCTGTCCACGAGCAACAGGGCCTGCGCGTCCGGCGGAACGTCGGTGCTCGGCGCGGCTTGGACGCCGAAAAGATGATGCAGATACCGGGACAACTCAGCGGCCGCGAACCGTTCCCACGGGGACGCGTTGCGGCTCACAACAACAGCAACGGGCCGCTTGGGGAGCACCGGTCAAGCCGGCGTCCGCTGCTCCCACAGAATCCATCAGCGCTTGTCGGCGGGTCATGTCACTGGCGGTTGTCGTCTGGTTTCTGTGCTTGCTCGTGGCTTTCTCCCGTCTGGTTCGTGTGGTTTCGAGGGTCCAGGGGCGGCAGTCCCAGTTTCCCCAGCGCGGTTTCGATCATGTCGGATCGAGCCAATCCCGTTCGCCACGGCAGCGGGATGCCGGACCAGCCCCAGTGTGCTCCGGCCAGTTGGCCGCAGACGGCGCCGGTCGTATCGGCGTCGTCGCCCAGGTTGACGGCCGCCAATACGGCCTCGCGAAAGTCCGCCGCCCGCGCAAACGCCCACAGAGCGGCCTCCAGGCTGCGGACCACGTAGCCGGTCCCCTCGATCTCCGGCGGCTCGCGCTCCCAGAAGCTGCCGGCCGCGACTTCATCGACGGCGGGATGGAGCGGCTCGGCCTTTCTCAAACGGGGCAACAGGTCCCACTCCGGCGACAGCACTTCGCGCCGCTCCAGCCCGTGGATCAAAGCCGCCAGCACCACGGCCATGTAGCGGCAGGCGGAAAGGCATTGCGGACTGGCGTGAGTGGTCAGGCTCGACTCCGCCGCGAGTCTCGCCAGTTCGTCGATCCGGTCCGGGAACAGATGGATGTAACGGATGGGAACCGGAGCCAGCCGCATGATCGACCCGTTGCCACTGGCCCATTCGCCGCGCTGGCCCGACGTGGATGCGTCGCCGGTCAGCTCGAATCGGGACAAGGCCGAAGCCGTCGTCCCACCGATGTCGAAGCAGCGACCGTTGACCGAGTACGCTCCTTGCCGCCACCAGGCGACGTATCGACGCATCTGGTCGTTCAAGTCCCAACCGGCTTCGGCCAGACTGTCGGCCAGCGCCAGAGCGAGGCTGGTGTCGTCGGTCCATTCGCCCGCATTCAGCCCGTGCGGCCCGCCGCCGCGATAACCCGTGACCGGCTCAAACGACCCGGGTGGTTGGAATTCGACCGCCGCGCCCAGGGCATCGCCCACGGCCAATCCCCAGAGGGCACCGGCCCGGCGATCATCGATCGAGCCGGGATGGCCTGGACAGCGTTCAGAGGGAGAGTCGACCATAATTCGCTCCTCGTCTCGGACAACATTCCCATCATATCCCAGGGCCGGCTGAGACGCCACACGACCTTCAACGGGTGACCGCTTCAAGCCCCCAAGCCATCGGCCCCGGGGGGGATGGCTGGTAAAGCTCAGATGTCTGTGTTAGAACGGGGTGCCGATTGGGGCACGTCAGAGGCGGATGAGGAGACGAGAGTGTGGTCACGACAAGCAGTATTCTCCAGGCGCCGCGATCGTCGACGACGATGCTGGGCCGCCTGTCGCTGATGATGTTTTTGCAGTATTTCGTGCAAGGTTGCTATCTGCCGGTCGCTTCGCTCTACGTCGCGCAGACTCTGGGGTTTACACCGCGGCAAGTCGGCATTTTCGTGGCGGCGCTCGCGGTGGGGCCTGTTCTGACGCCGTTTCTGATCGGACAGGTGGTCGACCGGGCCTTCGCGACGGAACGCGTCATGGCGTTTTGCCACCTTGTCGGCGGCGTGCTGATGCTCGCTCTGGTCGCCCAAACCGATCCCTGGCCCGTCATCGTGATCGGGACGGTCTACTCGATCCTCTATGTGCCGACGATGATGTTGTCCAACTCGCTGGCCTTTCGCCACTTGAAGGACAGTGACCTGGAGTTCCCGTGGATCCGGCTGTTCGGCACGATCGGCTACATTGTTCCGGCGTACGTGATCGAATTCTGGTGGCTCTCCGGCCTGAAGGGCGAGGAGCTGAACCAGGCGAGGGGCATCGTTTTCGTCTTTTCCGGAGTGGCGGGGATGGCCATGGCTCTCTACTGCCTGACGCTGCCCCCGACGCCCGCCGAGAAGCGCGCGGATCGCCGCTACGCTCCGGGAGCGGTCGTGGCGATGCTGCGGCAGCGGCCGTTTCTGGTGCTCGTCGTGGTGAGCTTTTTCATTGCCATGATCCATCAGTTCGTCATCGTCTGGTATGGCCCTTTCATGCGGGCGATCCTCGACACGGGCGGCTGGGGGGCGTATGAGCAGAGCATCAGCTCGTTGGGACAGATCTGCGAGATCGGCGTTCTGGTCGTTCTCGGCTTCCTGATCAAACGGTTGGGTTTCAAGGCCGTGCTGCTGCTGGGAGCCACGGCGTATTTGACGCGTTGCGCACTGTTCACGCTGGTCTTCAGTCTCGATCCGCCGCCCGTGGGCAAGCTGATTCTGGGAGCGGCGGGCCAGAGCTTGCACGGTTTCTGCTTCGCATGCTTCCTGGCGGCGGCCTACATGTACGTCGACCGAATCGCCCCGAAGGATATCCGGGGCAGCATGCAGACGATCTACGGCGTCTTCGTGATCGGCCTGGGCTTTTTCGTCGGGGGGCTGGTAGGCGGTGAAGTGGGGGACTGGTTCAGTACCAAAGTCAACGGCGTCATCCACTACGATTGGACGAACATCTGGCTGGTCTGCACCGTCTTCTGTGCCGTCTGCGTGCTGGCCTTTGCCGCGTTTTTCCCCAAGCAACTGCCGCCTCCATCCTCGGAACCCGCGGAGGAATGACTGGATGGTGCAGGCCGGAACAGTCTTCGTGCAGTTCACCGGCGATGGCCGGCACCAGCGACCATTGCCTTGACGCAGGTGACGAGCGATCGGCGAACCGGTATACTGCACATGACGTGTGGCGGAGACTGGATGGTTTGATGAACAGATCGTGAGGGATGTGGCATGAGAGGCACAATCGATTGGCTGTGGGTGTTGGTCGTCGGCGTGGCGGCTGCCGTGGCTCAGGCGGCGGAGACCGGCAAGGCCGTCCTGGTTGACGTTCAACGCATCTGGGACAGGGCCCCGCACAACGCCTTTACCGACCTGGTGCGCTGGAAGGAGCGGTGGTGGTGTACGTTTCGCGAGGGGACCGGGCATGTGAATTATCACGGCAAATTGCGGGTCATCGTCTCCGACGACGGCCGGCAGTGGGAATCGGCCGTGTTGATGAGGGCGGTGTTTGCTGATCTGCGCGACCCGAAACTGTGCGTCACCCCGGCCGGCGAATTGATGCTATCCGGCGCGGCCGCGATGCATCCGCCCATTGCCTTCCGGCACCAGACCGTCGCTTGGTTCAGCAAGGACGGCCGGAGCTGGAGCGAGGCATCCAAGATCGGCGACCCGGACTTCTGGCTGTGGCGAGTGACGTGGCACAGGGGGCGGGCGTATGGATTCGGCTACGGCACTCGCACCGACAACCGCTGGATCCGGCTTTACACGAGCACCAACGGCCGGAAGTTCGATATGGTGGCCGACAAGGTTTTCACCGAAGGCTATCCCAACGAAACGTCGCTCGTCTTCCTCGAAGATGACACGTGCTATTGCCTTTTGCGTCGCGACGGCCAGCCGAATACGGCTCAGCTTGGTATCGCCCAGCCGCCTTACAAAGAATGGACGTGGAAA
>DQVB01000117.1 GCA_015661985.1 Planctomycetota bacterium
CCCTCCCGAAATGTCGGTTCCCAGCTGTTGCTCCCCGGGCCCGGGGGCCCCACGATGGGCCGGCTCCCGGCCCGCAATGGTACGATTCTAGATCCGCCCCTGACCGGCTGTCAACAATGTGCCGTCCGGTCTCAAAAAAACGTGCCCTCTTCGGAGCGTGGCCCGTCGACTGCGACCAAAGCAGTGCAGGGGCATCGATGTGCCAGGCGATGATGCACGCACCCATCGCATGACGACGCACAAGACTCTGGTCCGGCTTGACGCCGCCGGTGGCCGGCGCTGGGCCGCGGACCGACGCCCCGTCTCGGAGGAGAACGGCCCGCGTCCGGGCTGATTGGCCTGGAACAAAAACGTGCCCCTGCGCACGGGCGCCCGCGGGCCGCAAGGCCGCTAATCGCCCTGGCTTCCCCCTCGCGGATCGTGACCGCCGTTCTGGTCGGACAGCCAGTTGAGAGCCTGGGCCATGACCAGCGACACGAGATCCACGACCCAGACGACCCCTAGCCCAAAGCCGACCCAACGCAGGGCTGCTGCGCCGGCCGGATCGGCCATGGCCGCCAAAAGCGAAGCGGCACCAAGAACGACCGCCAAGGCGATGGGGAGGACGAGCCCCACAGCGGTCATGAAGAACAACGCTCGTTGGGGAATGGGCTTCCGGCTCATAGTATTTTCCCTGGTTTCGCCAATTTTGCTGACCGCTAATGTCGGTGTCAACAAGCAGATCGCCCGGCGGGACTCTGGGGCGTTGGAAACGAACAACGGCGGCGGCGACGCGGCGCTTCCGGATGAAGACCCGTTCTGGCCGTTTGCCAGGCGGACCGGGGGGGCTTTTCGGTTATGGACAGATCCCCGCCGGTCCGGGGGGAACCGGGTATGGAGCCAGCGGCGCGTGCAGCTGTGGCTGCTCGAAAGCCTGACGAATCACCTCGTCGGCCTCGTGCCGGATCCGTTCACGTCGGCGACGCAGGTGGTGATTGAGCAGGTGGTGATTGAAGAGGTCTTCGATCGGTGCCCGAGCGGCGTTGAGCGGGTCGTTGGCGATGTCCAAGCGGCTCACCCGGGCACGCACCTCCAGGAGTCGCGCAGCGCCGCAGATCGTGCCGTCCGGCTGCCCAGCCGTTTCGAGTCGGCCCACGAGGGCCACCGCCACCGTCGCCCGATAGCCCGTTGAGACGCTGAACCGCGCCGGCACGCGGTAGCACACCCGCCCGCGCACCGGAAAGGTGGCGGCGGCGAACAGTACCAGCGGGGAAGCCTGGCCCACGACGGCCTTCAGACATGACATGTAGGTGATCAGGATCGCCGGCGGCCCGTCCGGTTCCGCGCGCAGTCGATACTGCTGGCGCATGGCGAACACACGGTGTTTCTTGGTGCGATTCCAGTCATCGATCGTCGGGGCCGGCAGCCGTACGTAACTGGTTTTCAGCTCCGATCGCTCTTCATCGAGCAGCCAACAGACGCCGCAGCTTCTTGGCAAACGCGGGCCAGTCCGCTGCTCGCGACTTGTAGTTCTCCCTATGTTCCAAAGTCACTTCACGTGGTCGCTCCGCGGGCTACGGTCACGCGCAGCGGCGAGTCCCTGGTGGTGAAGACCGAAGACGGCACGCAGCGTTTCCCGATCCAGGAGATCGATGCGGTCCTGGTCCACGGCTTCGGCCAGGTGACCACCCAGCCCCTGCATCTGTGTGCTCACCATGACATCCCCGTAGTGGGGCTCACGGCCGGCGGCAGATTCGTCGCTGGCACGGCAACCTCGGCCGGGCGAGTGCAACAGCGCATCCGCCAGTACCAGGCCTTTCAGGATTCCCCGTTGCGACTCCGATCGTCGCAACAACGGGTACACGCCAAAGTGGAAACCCAGTTGCGGTATGGGCTTCGGGCTACTCGCGGCGATGGAGGGGCCCGGGGACAACTGAAGCACGACGTCGAACGCATGCGCGAGTGCCTGCACAAGATCGCCGCGGCTCCTTCAATCGATTCGCTCCGCGGCCTGGAAGGCAATGGCTGCCAAAGCCTGCTTCGCTGGCCTCCCCGATATGCTGGGCCGTCAGGTGCCCGATGTGCTGAGACCTCAGGGCCGAAGCAAACGCCCACCGCGCGACCGCTTCAACTCACCGCTGCGCTTCGGCTACGCCCCGGTCCAGTCCCTGGTCCATTGCGGCATTCTGGCCGTCAGGCTGGAGCCCGCCTTTGGTGCACAAATCCGGCCGCTCGAACACCTTTGGCCGTCTGGGGTTGCGCGGTCCGCGGTGATCCATCCGTTGACGCCGCCAGGCGTTGAGGCCACGTGGTGTCAGGCACGGCCCGAGCTGTCAGGGCTTGTGCGGCGCGTGGGCGGTGGCGGGCGGACGTCATGGGGCAGCTGACGAGTGGGTCCCGGGTTTGTCGGCACCCTCGAGTTGGATCGCTTCGATCAGCTCCCGGTCGGAGTGGCCGAAGGCGCCCAGGTGTTCGGCCTCGACAATGAACGCCACCACCACCTGCTGTCCTTCCTTCGACGCCACGAGGTAGTAGATCCAGTGGATAGGCACCCCGTCGACCACGCCCTGGACGACCAGACGGTACAGGCGATACCCCCGCTGGTTGACCGCCTGCGATGCCTCGACGAACCCGCCGAAGTGCTTGCCCAAAGCCTTCTGGACATCGCGCTGAAAGTCGGCCAAGGACACCCGCTCCGGGGGCTGACCGCCACGGGCCGAGGCGACATGGCACTGGGCCAATCGCTTCTGGTCCTCCACCAACACCAGCACGGCGCGATCCCGTTCGTCGGAGATGACGAACCATCGCCGGTCGTTGACCAATTGCCAGCCGCCGGCGGTCGAGCGGTGTTCGAGCAGCAACAGTGGTGTGTCGGGCTCCAGCGTCAGGCCTTCCAGGAGGGAATCGGACAGGTGTTTCGGCTCGTGTAAAGGCGTGATCTTCATTTGCAGCCGGGCCACGGCCTGAAAGGGCTTCTCCACCAACCCGGCCCCCCGGTTCTCCTGCAGCAGGAGCCCGAACCACGTGATCCGGCGGAGCTCCAGGTCGAACCAGTACTTTGCCCGCAGAGTGACGGTGGCCGTGGCACCTTTGTCTCGCCCCGTCAGGCGTCCTTGCATTTCCAACCGAGCGACCCCCTCTTTCACCTCCGTCAACTCGCTGGTGACCGCAGCGGAAGTGATTTGCTCCAGCCCCAGAATGGCAGCCAGCGTCTCGGGGCTGTGCTTCCACTTCTGCCCAACCCTCACCGGTCCTTCAGGGAGCAGCTGGTCCAGCAGAAGGCTGTTGCCCAGCGGATCGACCAGCTCCAACTCGTCGCGCGTTAACGGGCCCTGGGGAGAGAATACCGTCGGCTTCCCGTCCTGAACATGCACGACCACCACGCCCCGTTCTGCGCGCAGCACCGGCACGAAAGATACCTCACCGGCCTGGACTCGAGCCGCGGCCTTTTCGTAGTACCTGACTGATCGAAAAGGAATTCCCTGGTGGGCGGGAACATCGAGGGTCCGCTCTTCGTAAATCAGATTGGCAGCCACCCGCATGGGAGCCGATTCGTTCCTGTCGGGCTGATCAATCTGGAGCGTGCCGGCTACCTCCACGGCGATCTCAAGGCGATCGATCGACCCAGCGCGGCGGGAGGAGGTGAGGCTATAAGTGGGGGCATCGTCCGCTGTTGTGGTGGATGCCAAGAAAAGAGCAGTTGATAGGCAAAAAATAATCCGGATTACGAAACCTGTCCTCATTGTCGGGGTTCCTGGTTTCGGAGCCCCCCTTCATGGTCGTTGTTCCGAAGTGGCCGTATGGCTCACTCGGGGGGCTAAGGACACTTGGGTTTTGGTGATCGACGGTCGGGTCCTCGGGGAGGCCGCTTGGTTCGTTCAGAGGGTCGGGGTACGTAGCTTCCGCGGTGGGTAAATCGACCCGATCCCGGCGGCAAGTTCATTTCAAACTCGTTTTCCGCGCCATTTTGATGTGAAGCCCTGCCCTGTTGTCGGGCCTGACCCGCCTGTCGGCGGGTGTCCAGCTGGGGTTTTCGACGAGCGAGGGCTGGGCTAGGGCCGGGGGCCTTATGGAAAGCCGAAAAGTGGCGGCTTGCCGCCGAAGGTGGACAGAAGTCCCGCAATTTGGTGGACTTCGGCGACCTGTGCGCAGAGCGCCCCTGGCCAAGCTGCAGGGCCAGCGGAACGGCCCAACTCACGCGGCTTTTCCTTCATACCGAGGACGGCTTGGTTTTTCCGCGTGTCGAGCTGTTCCCGGGTCCAGCGCGGAAATGTTGGATCGCGGGCCGTATAAGCGTATAAAGTGCCAGAAGCGGCAGGTTGCGGCGAATAACCCCAGGCGGGGCGAACTTTCGAGGCGGTGAACGGCGTCATTAGTTCTGGCGTAGCGAAGGCCCCGGGCCATGGCATACACTTTGTGGTGGACGTGCACTAGCCACTGTGGTTAAGTTGGCGATTTCTTTGACGTATTTTC
>DQVB01000129.1 GCA_015661985.1 Planctomycetota bacterium
ATGCGGATCAGGCCCGTGGTGTTGCGCCCCGAAGAAGACATTCTGCTGCCGGCCGTCTGGATCGAGCCGTTGGATGAGCCGAAACGAGGCGAAAGCCGGCCGGTGGTCCTGTATCTCCATGAGCGGGGCAAGGCGACATTGGCCCGGCGGCCGCTGGCTGAGCGCTTGGTGCGCACCCGGCGTGTGCGCATCCTGGCCGTGGACCTGCGTGGCCTGGGCGAGACGGCGCCGGGCCAAGAGGGCAAGTTCTGGGATTTCCTGGCGGGCCGACCCATCTTGGCCCAGCGCGTGGCCGACGTACGGTCCGTCCTTGCATGGCTGGGCGACCGTGACGAGCCGGCTAGCCACATCGCCGTTTGGGGCCAAGGTGTGACCGGATTGTGTGCGGCCCTGGCCGTGGCCCTGGACGGAACGGCCTCGGCGCTGGTGATCGAAGAGCCGCTCTTGAGTTTTGAAAGCGTTGTCCGAGTCGACGTGCCCGGCTACGGGAACGAAATCCTGGTAGCCGGCCTGTTGGAGCGTTTCGATTTGCCCCAGGTCTACCAGGCCTGTTGCCCTGCGCCGGTTACGCTCATCGGCCCCTTGCGGGGCGACCGCCAGCCGGCCTCTTCGCAGCGGTGCGCGCAGGCGTACGGACCGGTGGCCCAAGCGTACCGTGCAGCCGGCGCCGCAGGCCACTGGCGAGTCCTCACCGGCGGGGACCGGCAGCAGCGGACCGAATGGATCGCAGACACCCTGTCGCCGCCGGACAGGCAAGGGCGCTGAAGGCCCGCGGCCCCGGGAGCGGTGAGGTCAGCACAGCCAGGGGGGCCCGTCGTTCAGCGTTTCACAGCGTCCACCCCTCTCGGTACCGGCGCCGCAGGAACTGGTCCGCTTCGGGGCAGTCGATCGCCTTCAAGTTCTCCGCATCCCAGATGATCTTCTTTCCGGTGCGGAGGGCCACGTTGCACAGCAGGGCCGCTTCGGTAAGCGGACCGGAATAGTCGAAGTTGCACGTGGTGGTACCGCCCGTCTTACACGCCTCGACCCATTCCTTGTGGTGGCCGATGGATGCCGGGATGTACGGATCGGGCGGTCGGAAGTCGGCGAACTTGTCTTCCGGCAGCAGTTTGTGCCGGTTGTAGTCGGCGATGAGCATGCCCTCCGAGCCCACGAACAACACGGCGCTTCCCCACTGGGGGATCTTCTTTTCTTTGACCAAAGGCGGATAGCCGCCGCCGTTGTACCAGGTCAGCGTGACCGGCGGGAGGTCGCCGCGGGCCGGATACTCTTGACGGGCGATGGTCCAGCGGGCGGCGCTTTCGGGGTGGACAGGCCCGGTGGCTTCGATCGTGTTGGGGTACCGCAACTTGAGCGCCCAGAAGGCCAGGTCGCAATAGTGGCAGAAGAAATCGCCCAGCTGCCCGTTGGCAAAGTTCCACCAGCGGCGCCATCCCGCGGGAACGTAGGTGGGATGGTAGGGGCGCCAGGCGGCCGGGCCCAGCCACAGGTCCCAGTCGAGGGTTTCAGGCACCGGGGGCTTTTCCGTCGGCAAGTCCGGCTGGGACATGTCCGTGGGCGTGGGCGGGCCAGCGAAGTTGGCACCCAGCCAAACGTGGACCTCGCGTACCGTGCCGACGGCCCCCGTTTCCACCAGCTCCACGGCGCGGCGGTAGTTATCGCCCGCGTGAATCTGGGTTCCGATCTGCGTGACCAACCCATTCTTGCGGGCCACTTCGGTCATCACTCGGGCTTCGTAAACGTTGTGGGTGAGCGGCTTCTCACAGTAGCAGTGTTTTCCCATGCCCATGGCCATCACGCCGGCCGGGGCATGGGTGTGGTCAGGCGTGCCGATGACCACCGCGTCGATCTGGCGATCCATCTCTTCCAGCATCCTGCGGAAGTCCTTGTAGCGTTTCGCCTTGGGATAGCGCTCGAAGGTCTTCCCGGCCCGGGCTTCGTCGACATCGCATAGCGCCACGATGTTCTCGCCGGCCACCCCGTTCACGTTCGCCGCCCCCCGGCCGCCCACGCCGATCCCGGCGATGTTCAGCCTTTCGTTCGGAGAGCGGCAGCGGCCACGGCCGGCGGAAACCGTCCACACCCCGGCGCCTACGACGGCAGTGCGAAGCATCCGGCGACGACTGATTGGAACGGACATCATCGTGTCTCCTGCAACGGGTTCGGGAGATAAACTCAGCGGTCAAGTCACGCCATATTATCGGCCGGCGCCGCGGCGAATGGAAGCACGGCGCGGCGGGAAGGCCGTCCTGGTGGATACCCGTTACCAGGTTGACCGCGTCGTGGGAGGCACTCCAAAAAACGGCGATGCGTGAGGCGCCGGAAGCCCAGGCGCCAGAAGCCCGGCTTTTTTTCCAAAAGCCGGGCTTCTTCGGGTCACGGGTTCACCCCGCGTCGGCCTTGGGCCCCCAGGGTTCGATGAGGCGTAGCTGCTTGGCCTCCAGGGCTCGGTAGCAGTCGGGCAGGTCGAAGTGATGGAGCACCTCCGGCAGCAGGCAGGAGAGGGGCCAGCGGTAGTCGGTCGCTTCGGCCACCTCTGCGTAGCTGGTCAGGGCGTTTTTGAGCGTCACCTGGACCACCCGCTCGGAGAACAGAGCGGCGAAGGCAGCCGGCAGCGCGCCCCAGCCTTTGGCGGCCAGATGGATTTGCTGGTACCCGTAGGCGGCCAACCAATCGATCACGCGGAGCAGGTCAAAGGTCTTTTGTCCCAGGTAGGGGTAATCGAGCATGATGCTATGGATGGCATAGAAGTAATCGCAGCCGTAGGGGTCGAGGAAGGTGTTCATGCCGCAAGTGTTGGGTCGCGATTCACCGATCCCTCGCACGTCGCAGGCCAGCAGTTCGCTTTCCGGTTCGGCTTCAGCGAGCTGGCGCACCAGCGGCTCATCCCGCAGTTCCGCATCGCTCGAATGGTGCGCCACGTAAAGCAAAGCCCGCTTTTTTCCTCCCGGCGGCCGCGAGTAGTGCCGCTGGTCCAAGAGCAGGTAGACGATGGCGTGTATGTCGGTTTCCGTGTTGACGGCGTAGGTTACGGCGTAGCGCTTGGGATATCTGCGCGAAGGCAGGAGTCGCAAGATGCGGTAATCGGGTGTTCCGCGAGCTCTACGCAAGCGGAGGGTGCGGCGCACCGCCTCGACCAACGCGTCGCCCCGTGGCGACGGCCGGGATTGGCCCAGCGACCGGGACTTGGCCGCGGTGTACGAGTAGACGGGCCGCGCATCGAGCTCTGCCACTTGGCCGTGGGGAGTGCACCAGAGCGTTTCGTCCTTTTCGATGACCAGTTGCGGTTCGACAGCGGCGTCGGAGATCCCCGTGACGCGATTGAACCAGCGGTACATGGCTTCCCGGTTTTCCTGAGAGTAGCCGTGATAGGTGGGGCCGACGAACAGGGCGATGTTCTCCTCGGCCCCCAGAAGCCGGTACAGCCGCTTCAGCCGCGCCAACGCTTCCTGCGTGCCACGCACGTCGAAGTAGTCGCGCTCTTTGGCCAGGATGATGATCGGCTTGGGCGCCAGGGCGGCCAGGAAATCCGAGTGATCCAGCCCGAGGGCCAGCGCTTTGGGGGGGCACTGTTCGGTGTCCGCGGGCAGTTCGTTCTCCATGTTCCGTCGGAACGTGGTCACGAAGCAGGAGGGGGCGGCCATACGCCACCGATGTTCGATGCCACACAGCCACGTGGTCATGGTTCCACCGCCGGAGTTTCCGGTCACGCCCACCTGATGCGGATCCACTTCCTCGCGCGTCAGCAGATAGTCCAACGCGCGGATGCCGTCCCACGCCCGCCACGTACACAGGTATTCGCCCACCAGGAACTGCTGGTTTCCCGCCATCAGGTGTTCGCGCACACCGGGGCCGACCCGTGACTTCAGATCCGGCCCCACATACTGGAGCCGCTCCCCCTGGCCGATCGGATCATAGATCAATACGACGTAGCCCAGCCTCGCCAAACCCTGGGCGAACGACTGGTACGCTTCAGCGCATTTGCCGTTGGCCGAATGGCCGCACGTACCCACCACGCCCGGAAGCGGGAACGTGCGCCCTTTGGGAATGTAAAGGTTGGCTGTTACCAGAAAACCCGGCCGACTCTCGAAAATCAACTTCTCAATCCGGTAGGCGTCTCGCTGGACCACGCCCGTGATGCGGGCCTCCAGCGGTGTCTTTTCCGGCAGTGGCCCGAAGCTTTCCCGGATCTTCGCCCGCACCCGCTCCACATAGGCCTCGGCATCCGCCCGGGACTTGAGCCGCGCGCGGGCCGCTTCAGCCGCCTCTTCCACCTCCCGCACCCGGCGAACGAAATATCGCTGCACCATGCGGGGAAAGCGGTTCAGCGGCTCCAGTCCCGTGGCTTCCGCCCCCTCTGCTTCCCACGCCGCCTCGCCCCATAGCCAGCTGGCCAGCGCCCACGCGGCCATCCCCCGTCCCGTCATGCAGAACATACCGCGGCGGCTCACTCTCCGCGTACAGCCGGCTTCGCGCTGTCTTGAGCGTTGGCGTTGCATTGTCTGGCTCCTTCACTGCGTTTTCCCTCTGGCTGGACGCCATCGACTCGCATCACTTCCAGCCCGCACAGCATAACCTCCTGGATCCCCGGAAACAACCATCGTACACACAGAGGAAATTGCCGCTCAAAAACACGCCCCACCGGCCTGAGCTGCGCCTCCGGCCGGCCCTTGACGAGCTGGCCCCGGGCCGGTACGAAGGAAGGGGTTGGGAACCATGTCGCCTGGGCTCTGTTCCACACGGAACACGCTCCACCTTGTACTTCCCGCGAGACCGATACGGCCTGGCCGGATCAGCCCCTACGAAGAGAATACACGGCGGCGAATTACAAGAAAGACAAGCTGTATCTGCCCGTGGCGCGGGCAGTGCACAGCATCCTGCAACGGGGTCAGGTGGTCACGCCCATCGACGTGCTGATCGAAATGCAGCGTGTTACGAACGAACAGGTCGAAGATTGGCGGTTCGGCCGGATCCCGTAGTTGGAGCGGGTCACCGCCGGGGGGCTCGGCAAGATGCACCGTAACCTGCGGATTCCGGAATGCCATGCAGGAGCGGTGGGTTTGAAGCCGTCGCAAACGGTCTACCGCATGGGGGGCAAGGGGAAGAAACATCTGCCGCTGCGATTCTCGAAACAGGGTGACCCGGGCATAGAGCGAGCGTATTCGCGGCACGACGTGTCGAAGTATTCGGCCAAACAGGCAAAAGGGAAAGGAGCCGATCATGGCCAAGGCAAGAAGGGCGAAGCGCACGAGCAAGGCGAAATCTGCAACCAAGGTGAAACGGAAGAAGGCCCGGCGGTGGACCGAACGGCTCGATCCGTCGGCTGTCCGGGAAGCGCTGCAAGAAGCCAGCATCGACGCCTACGACGAATACGAGCAGCACGCGGGGCTGCTCACCATGATTGAGGACCAGTTGGAGTTCCCATTCCGGGCGGAAGTGCTGGGCGAGGAGGTTCAGGTGGTCGGTATGGACTGGCCGGAAGACGACGAATTCGGCTTGGATCTGGTCATCGAGCGGGGGCGCAAGCGGCACCGGATCGAAGCGCGCAGTGTCCAGCTGCTCGAACCTTTTCCTGAAGGTCATCTTTACCTGGCGGCCTACCTCTATTGGAAACGCCACTTGTGAGCTCGAGGGGCGGACCCCGAAACGTTCGGCTCGTAGGGGCGCCACGGCGGCTGGAGAGCCGGAGGGTACAACCCTCGCTGCGCACGTCCGGCTCGCGTGCGTCGAGAAAGAGCCCAGCGGCGCAGGGTTGAATGGTCACGTAGCCCTTGCCCAGCCCCTGATCCTCCACGGCTCCAACCGCATCGCCCGGGAGAAACGTGCAGCGGTCCGATCGAAGGCCGACCGGGAGAGGTTCGCGGTGGTGGTCTTGGGACAGCTTGACAGCGACCTCAGGGCCAGGTCACAGCGAGAGGACGAATTCCACCAGGTCGTCGATTTCCTGCTGGCTGAGGCCTTCCACATCACCGCCCATCTTGCCGTGTTTGCCTTCGGCAATGAGCTCTTTGATGGTCACGTAGTGGCCATCGTGCATGTAGGGAGCGGTACGCCAGCACTCGATCAGTGTGGGGGTGTCGAAGTCGTCCCGTCGGTCGTACTTGCCTCGCGAGCCCACGTCGTGCATGCGGCGGTCGGTGTACAGCGGTTCCGGGTGGCAGTTGGCGCAATCGAGCCGCTCGCTGAAGAACAGCTCCCGCCCGCGCCGGGCCGCTTCACTCAACTGGCCATTCACCAGGCGTGGACTGGGCACCGGCTCCAACGACTTGAGGTATTCATCGATTGCCACAGCCTCTTCTTCCGGACGCACGGCGAAGAGGATGTGGGTGATGCCGCTGCGCACGGCCATCTCGGCGCTGGGCCGGACACCGGAAGCCATGGCCGGTGGCGTTTCGTGGGCCAGGAGCATGCTCCGCGCGTTCTTCGGGTTCCCCATGCCATCGTTCATCAGGTCCCAGTTGAGGCCGTCGACCCGGGCGTCCGGATGGCAGCTGGCGCAACTCTGCCAATGCTGGAAGCAGATGTCCGCGTCGTGGAAGAGCATCTGCCCGCGCCGTTGGATCGTCAGTTTTGGTTCGGGCCCCAGCCGGATCACGCTCACCGGATAATACGACTTGTCCTCCAAGTCGACGACGGCCAGAAGGTCATAGAAATAGATGGCCACGTACACTTTGGGGCCCACCACGGCCAGACCTCGGGGGCCATTCACTTCGGGACCGTCGAAGGGTAGAAGCCCGTAGGGGCCCCCGCCCCGCAGCCGGATCCTCCGCCGCAGTCCGACGAGGAAGGCCAGGTCGTTGGGCACGTCGTCGGCGATCACCGAAGAGTAGGTGCCCTGGTCATCGTAGCGGCCGGCCGCCCGCGCCTCTTCCTTGGTTTTCGGCATACCCAGGACTTTTTCCAAAAGCGCGTCGGCGTCGATGACACTCAGTTCGTGGGTGCCCGCATGGGTCACGAAGATGGTCTTGCCGTCGGCCGACGTGGTGATCCCCCAGGGGTTGGCCGCCCCCAGGTCGACGTCGTCCAACAGCACGGTGTTGACCAGCTTCTTGGCCGCCACGTCAAGGATGCTCATGGCGTTGGTATTCATCCAACCCCGCTCCAGCTGGGTCGTGGGCATCTGGTAACGGGCCAGGATGTGGGCTACGTAGGCGTATTTGCCGTCGGGTGACACACAGATGCCATAAACGCTGGAGCTGCCGTTGAGCAATCGTATCTGTGACGTCTTGTGCGAGGCCGTGTCGATCACCGTGATCTCGGCCGCCACATCGTAGCTGTCCGACGGGTCGCACGGCAAGAGATTGGCCACAAACACGGTCTTGCCGTCCGGCGTGACCGCCGAGGCGACGGGTTCCCGGATGGCGGCCACCCGGGCGACCTGGCGTTTCGCCTCCAGGTCGATCACGGACACATCGTTGTCGAAACGGTTGCAGACATAGAGCCGTTTGCCGTCCGGGCTTATCGACGGCCCGCAGGCCGTGTGCCCGGCGGGAATCGTACCGGACAACTTGCCCGAAAGGGCGTCAATGATGGCCACCGTACTCTGCGGCGCGGCGCAGGTCACGTAGAGGGTCTTGCCGTCGGGGCTCAAAACCAACCCGCTGGGTGGGGCGGGACAGGCTACGGTGCCCTTCACCTTCTGCGTGGCCACGTCCACCACGGCGATCTGACCCCCGTCCGCTTCGGCCACAAACAACCGTTGGCCGTCAGGAGAGGCCACCACGTCGATCGGTCCCAGGTAGCGGGGTGCGTCGCCAGCCAAAGCCGCGGAAAGCACACCCGTGGCCACCGTCACGGTAGCTGCCCACATCCATCGTCGGCTTCTCAAAAAACACCCACTCATCAGATGACTCCTCCAAGGGAAACCACAAGACCGCAGGGTGCCGCAGTGGACCCGCCAACCCAGCCGTCGCGGGTCCCACGACGACTCGTAACACGATCGACGCTGTGCCGATCGGCGTGTCCAGTATAGGCAGGCCAGGGGCCCATGTCGAGCAGCTGGCGAAAGATCCGAGCCGGCCGCCAAGGCCCCGGTCGGCGGCACAGCCGCCCTCGGAGCCGAGCGGGCTTCTCCGATTCAGACGCAAACACCACGCACGAGAGCACGACAGAGCCACAGCCTTTCCGGCGCCTGGTATGCCCCGCCGTTACGTCTGAATCGGAGGAGCGGGTTTGGCCACCGACCCCCAGTCGGCCCGAGGGCGTCTGGAGTGCGGCGCGGCACGGGCCGTTGCGGCCCTGCCTGCCATCGGAACGGGCCGGAGCGACGCGCGATGGAGGGACGGCTGCACGCTTGACCGACCGCCCCCTGTGGGATACAACGCGGCCGGTCGCGTGGTACCTTGCGCCCCAGTGGGTCGCGGCGCCCGGTGCCTGAGGCCGGCGTCGCTCGAAGCACTTGGACTGCTGACGTAGACGGAATTGGCGGGCGGGCAACCAGGTTTGAAGAAGCGAACAGGTGATGAACGGTTTGACTGCATCGGCCGGCAGGGCGTTGGGGAAGGGATTGGTCTTCTTTCTGGCCACATGTCCCGCCGCCTTTGCGGCCGGGCTCCCGGGGACGGTGAGCCCTGCCGAGCGGGA
>DQVB01000396.1 GCA_015661985.1 Planctomycetota bacterium
GGCACACTCGCCCGGTTGCCCAAGCGGTTGGGTGCCCTGCTCGACGCGGCGCGGCCCCCATCCGCCGAAGCGTCCGCCCGGACCGCAGGCCGCCACGACGCCCACTTCCGCGACTCACCGGAGATGATGCACGTGGTCGATCACCAGGGTCGGATCGTGGACGCTAACCGGGCGGAGCTCGAGGCGCTCGGTTATTCGCACGGGGAATACGTGGGCAGACCCTTTCTGGACGTGGTCCGGCCGGACTGCCGCCAGAGGGTCCACGAGGCCTTCGGGGCAGTCGTCCGCGGCAAGCCCGTGCAGTCCCTGGAAACCACCTTAGTGACAAAAGACGGTCACCCGATGGACGTGGAGATCACGGCTTTTCCGGAGACGGCGGGCAGCCACGTGGTTGTTGTGCGCGCCATCATGCGCAACATCACGGCGCGAAAACACGACGAACACCGGCGCGAGCGCCGGCACCAGCAGCAGCTCCAGACGCAGCGTGAACTGACGGCGAGAAGCCAAGCGGAGCTGGAACGCGTGGCGGCCGAACTGGTGACAAAAACCCGTCTGGCCACCTTGGGGCAACTGTCGGCCAGCATCGCCCACGACCTGCGCAACCCGCTGGGATCCATCCGCAATGCAGCCTTTTACTTGAAACGCCACCTCGGGGCCGAACACGCCCGCATTCGGCCCTTCCTGGACCTCATCGACGAAGAGGTGCAGAAGGCGGACGAGATTATCACCAACCTGCTGGGGTTTGCCAGGGCCAAGGAGCCCGTGAAGGGTCCGGTTGACCTGAGAAAACTGGTAGAGTGCGCCTTTGCCCAGTCGCGCCACGGGCCTGGAGTGGAGTGCAACATGCAGGGCATCCCCGAGCGATACGTGGTCTGGGCGGATCACAGCCAATTCAGACAGGTCCTGCTGAACATGATCCAGAACGCGCTGGAGGCGATGGGCGAGAAAGGCGAGCTGGCGGTTGAAGCCAGCCGCGATGAGGACTATGATACGATCGTCTTCCGTGACACTGGGCCGGGTGTCCTGCCGGCGATTCGTCACCGCCTGTTCGACCCGTTGGCCACGGGCAGGGCCGAAGGGATTGGATTGGGACTGGCGATTTGCCGCCAGATCGTCGAAGCCCACGGCGGCACGATCGATTTGCTGGAAGGCGAACAGGCCGGGGCAGCCTTCCGCATCCGCTTGCCGCGGGAACCCCAGGGACAGGATGGATGAGCCAATCGCCGGTTGAAGAAATGACGCGCAGCGTGCTGATTGTCGACGACGAAGGGAACATGCGGGAAAGCTTGGCGGCGATCCTTCTGGACGAAGGCTATGAAGTGGCCACAGCCTCTACGGGGGAAGAGGCGGTCCGGCTGTGCGACCAGCGGGAATTCGACGTCGTGCTGATGGACGTGCGCATGCCCGGGATGGACGGGATGGAGGTGTTCCGCCACATCCGCCGCCATCGCCGAGGCGTACGGGTCATCCTGATGAGCGCGTATTCCGTGGAAGGCTTGAAAGAAGCGGCTCTGGCGGAAGGGGCCATCGCTTTCCTTTCCAAGCCGCTGGACGTGGAAAAGCTTCTCCGCTTGATCGGCGAAGCCAAGCATACCGCGGTGCTCGTGGTCGAGCCTGATCAGGAGACGGCCGGTCTGTTGACCGTTGAATTGAAAAAGGAGGGCTACCGGGTCACGGCGACCCACTCGCCCTACGATGCCCTCGCACTGGTCGAGCAGATCCGCTTCGATCTCATCTTCCTCAATATGCGACTGAACGCCATGAACGGCTACGAGCTGTACATGGCGATCAAGGCAATCAACCCCTGGTCGGTGACTATTCTCATGGCCGAGGGCGGCAACCAGCTGGAGGAACTGGCTCATGAAGCGGTGCGCCGCAGCGCCTATGCTGTGGTGTACAAGCCGCTGGACATGCCCCGTGTGCTACGGATGGTGGAATGGATCGCTGGCCGCCGCGCCTCGGCGGACGACAGCAAACCACCTCGGGAGCTGTAGCCTTCGGAGTTGCCCAGCTGCTGGCGGTACCCGCTGGCCGACCCACGAGAACGGTCCCGTCAGGGACCTGCGTGCCGGGGAGCCGTGCCGGAGTACCATGACCGTTCCGGCTGGTATGGCGCGGGCGTCTCGCCTGCCATGCCCAGCAGCCGAGACGGCTGCACCACAATGCTTCTTCGGTCAACTTGTGTTGTCATTGTGTTGTCACGCCTTCCAGGGACAAGACCAGGCTGGAAAGGAGTACCGCATGGCTGGGTCCAGCGAGCAGCCGGGGGCCAACCGGTTGCTGATCGTCGAGGACGACGCGGCGGAGCGGCGGGTGCTGGCGGCAATGTTCCAGGGCGAAGGGTTCGACGTGACAGCCTGCGGCTCGGCTAGCGAGGCCTTCGAGCAGCTGGCCCGCCGTCGTTTCGCCGCGGCCGTGGTCGACCTGCGGTTGCCCGATCTTGCGGAACAGGAGTTCCTGGAACGGCTCTCCACGGTGGCCCGCGACGTGCCCCTGGTGATCTATACGGCCTATGGCTCCTACGAAGCGGCCAAGGAAGCGATCAACTGCGGCGCCCGCGCCTTCGTGGAGAAGGCCGGGGACCCGGAGGAGTTGATCCGACGTGTGCATCAGGCCGTGCGTACGTGCCTGGAACAGCGTGCCCGACTGTTGGAGCAAGCCGTTGCCGAGAGGACCCGAGAGCTGGAAGAAGCCAACCGGGCGTTGCGCCGCGAGGTGGAGGAACGCCAGCGGGTGGAAGACGAACTACGCCTGCGCGATCACGCCGTGGAGGTATCCAGCGAGGGAATCAGCATTACCGACGCCCGCCAACCGGACCATCCGGTCATCTACGTCAACCGCGGGTTCCAGCGGATCACGGGCTACTCGGCCGCTGAGATCGTGGGAAAGAAGTTACCGTTGCTCGAGGGCCCCGAGACGGACTCCGCCGCGGCGCAAAAGCTGCGGGATGCGATGCGCCGGGGTCACGAGTGCTGCGTCGAGCTGCTCAACTACCGAAAAGACGGCACGCCCTTCTGGAACCGGGTATCCATCACGCCCGTGCACGACAAAGAAGGCGACCTCACCCACTTTATCGGCGTGCACCACGACGTGACCGAAGCGAAACAGGGGGACCGCTTCCGCCGCCTCACTCAGTTTTCCGTGGACAAGAGTGCCGACGCGGCCTTGTGGATCGCGGCCGACGGTCAAATCCTCTACGGCAACCAGTCGGCCTGCCGTCTGGTGGGAGTCTCCCTCAACCAGCTGCTGCAGCTGAAGATCTGGGATATCGATCGCCATCACTCTCCGTCCCAGTGGCAGGCGTTCCTTGAACGAATCCGGCAAGAAAAGGCCGAAACCACCGAATCGGCCTTCCGCACCGCCAGCGGCACCCCCGTCCCCGTGGAACTCAGCGCCAACCACGTGCAGTTCGAAAGGCGGGAGTACGTGTGCATCTTCGCCCGGGACTTGAGCGAGCGGAAACGGGCCGAAGAGGCCTTGCGACAGCGCGAGGCCGAGTTGGCCCACATGGCCCGCCTGGCCACCCTCTGGGAATTGACCGGCGGGTTGGCCCACGAGATCAACCAGCCCCTGTACGCCATCAGTAACTACGGCCAGGGCGCGGCCCGGCGGCTGCGCGACGGGACGATGGACCGCGACGGCTTGATCCGAGTGATGGAACAAATCGCCGGCGAAGCGCATCGGGCGTCGCGGATCATCGCCCGACTGCGCCAACTGGTCAGCAAGCGGTCCCCTCGCCGCTCGACGACACAGCTGAACAGGCTGATCCGCGATTGTTTGGCCCTGCTCCAGCCCGAACTCGACCGCCACCAGATCACCGTCCAGTTGGATCTGGACGATGCGCTCCCCCCCGTTCTGGCGGACTCCGTTCAGATAGAACAGGTCATCCTGAACCTGATCCGCAACGCCGCAGAGGCCTTGCAAAACGTCGCCCGTGGGCGTAGACTGATCGAGATCGCCACGAGATTGGATCCGGACGGCGCGGTCGGGGTGGTCGTGGCGGACACCGGTCCGGGCCTGGCAGAGGCCAACCCGGAACGGTTGTTCGACGCCTTCTATACGACCAAAGACGACGGGCTGGGCATGGGACTGGCCATCAGCCGCACGATCATCCAATCGCACGGCGGGAGGATCTGGTTCAGTACGGACCAGCCCGAAGGGATCAGCTTCCACTTTACGCTGCCGTTGGAGACGGAAGGCGCGCGCGATGGATCCCCGAGCGACCGTGTTCATCGTGGATGACGATCCTGGCGCTCGCCGTTCGCTCGGCTGGCTGCTGGAATCCCACGGCCTGAAGGCCGAAACGTACGCCTCGGCCGCTGCGTTCTTGGAGGCCTACGATCCGAACAAGGCCGGCTGCCTGGTCCTCGATGTCCGCATGCCCGGCATGAGCGGCCTCGAGCTGCAGGAGCTGTTGACCGCCCGCCACATCCCTCTGCCCGTGATCTTCATCACCGCCTACGGCGACGTGCCTTCTTGCGTCCGCGCCATGAAAGGCGGCGCTGTGGATTTCATTGAGAAGCCCATCGACGACCGCATCCTGCTGAAAGCCATCCGGCGAGCCGTGGAAGAGGATCTCCAGCGGAGGCGGTTGGAGGAGAAGGCCCCCCAGCTGAAGGCCCGCTTCGACTTGCTCACCCCCCGCGAAACCGAAGTCATGGAGCTCTTGTTTGCCGGCCGGTCGGTCAAGAGGATCGCCAGCCATCTGGGTGTCAGCTTCCAGACGGCTGCCAAGCACCGCACACGCGTGCTGGAGAAACTGCAAGTGCAGAACGAGGCCGAACTGGTCCGCCTGGTACTCCGCTACCGAGCCACAAACCTGCCGCCAGCCGCCCCCAACACGTCGTCCGGTTCATGAGCCGCAGCCGCTGCCCGGTGGGTGAAGACGGCCGCCCGGGTTCGGTCCA
>DQVB01000034.1 GCA_015661985.1 Planctomycetota bacterium
CCGGTGCCGCGGCTGCCGCCGCCATCGAGCGGATCGCTTTCCGCCGCGTCACAACTCGGTAACTCATCGTTTCACCTCGCAGGTCGATCCACCGACAGTTCGGGCAGGTCCACGTTCGGCAGGAGCCCGAACCACATCTTCTTGGCCGGCCACGCCCCCACGTCGCCGGAGGATTGATCCAGAGCTACGCCTGAAGTATCGGCACCGCCGGCTAGCGGGTCGGCCCCGCGACGTTCGAGTTCCTTTCTGATAAGCCGTTCAGCCTTTTTCCAGCCGGCCGTGTCCCTCCAACTGTTGTCGGCCCACTTAGTCAGATCCATTCCAGAGCCCAAGACTGATATGTTTAGGGAACTCCAAATCCCCGCCCAGCGCTCGCTGTGGTCTGCGTTCTTACGAACTCTATCTAGGGCACTGCGTAGTTCGTTAGTTGACATTCGACGAAGACCCCGGCTTAGGGTTTCTCCATCCAGGTGAACCATGTCGCGAGTTTCCAAGCTCATGCCGCTCTTCGGCGAGTTCTTTTGAGAAGCGTGACCTTTGCTACGAACCCCCATGGATTCGAGATTGGCACACGCCAGGCTGCTCACCGGTGGGCTTTCGGCTGCTGCAAGGAGCCCTTTCAAAGCGGCCGCCAAAGTCTCGGCGTCCTGGCTTTTCCCCAGCCCCGCAATTATGATGCCAATCTTCACTAGAGAGAATTCGTTCGACTTCTGGAGGGCTAACCTGTAGCTTTGTAAACTGCCTGGGCCAGCCTCGATCGCCACCAGCAGTGTACCCAGGCTGGCGTAGGCGTCGGCAAAGGTGGGCTGCAGGCGGCACGCTTCCTTGAGGTCTCGCTTGGCAGCCCGGAAATCGCCCAGGTAGGCATGGGCCACCCCGCGGCCGTTCCAGGCCATGGCGAACGTTTTGTCCAGCCGGATGGCCGCGTCGTAGCCCGCCAGTGCCTCCTGCCAGCGGCCGGAGCGCAGAGCGGCGTCCGCGGCGAAATAGCGGGCGACGGCGCTTTTGGGAAGCCGCTTCACCAGCGCTTGGGTCCACCGTTGCCACTCGCGCCGCTTGGCCTCATCCCCGATCGACTGCAACAGCTCCAGCGATTTGTCGTTCTGGTTCAATGCCAGACAGGCGTGTGCCAGCAGTGCACGGACGGCAGGGCTCTTGAGGCACTTCGGGTTCGATTCGCAGTACTGGACCACGCCTTTCCAGTCGCGCGCCAGGGCAGCCTGCTCCAGGATCGCGGGCACCGAACCTGCCGATTCGGCCCGGGCGTACTGCAGGCCGAAGACCAGGCTGATCCCCAGCACCAACCACGTCGGAATCGTTGGAATCGGTTTCATGGTCTCGTCTCCTTTTTGAAAAGTCCCCACGTGCCGCAGGACGCCAACACGTCCGAGTCCTGCGAGGCGTGCCAATGACACAGGCTACTTCTTCTTGTGGATCGCATTTGCCAGGTCGGATGCTTGCTTGCCTACCAGTTGCTTGACGAATTCGGCCGAGCGGTCGGCGTTCCGGTACTTGGGATGCTGATCGATCATGGTGTTGATGGCTTTCTCGATGGCCGCGCGGCACTGCTCGTAGTCCTCGTACTGCGCGAACCGGTCGCGCGTTCCGAATCCCTTGGTGCCGAAAACGATGTATCGGACGTAGAGACGGAACGCGTGACGGGATGCCCTGGCCGTGGTTTCAATGTGTGTGCCCAAGTCGCGAGCGAGTTGTTCGAGGACTTCTTTCGGTTCGTCGGGAAAAGCTTCTTGGAGTTTCTGCCTGGCCAACTGGTTGATGTCCGAGTGGCTGAGGAACACGTTCCCGCTTGACAGCTCTTCAAAGCCTGTGGTCAGTACGCTGCGAAGGCGCTCGTAGGTGCCGCCTTCCCGCAGCTCGCGGTACCGGTTGTCGATCTGCTCGTAGTGCTGTTGAATGGCGTGGGCGCTCTCCAGCACGAGGGCCAACGCCGTCTCGCGGCAGGCCAGCGGTGCGTCTTTCCACGGTGTGCCAGGATCGCAGTCCTGCAGCAGCCGCTTGCCCAGTTCATAGAGCCGGCCCACATCCCCGTTTGAGCTGCGAGTAGAGATATTGGCTTGCACCATTACTTGCTCGAACTCACCGGATTGGAGCCAATAGGCCACCAGCTGGCGCATCTTATCGCAGACGTCCTGTTCGCGTTCGGTCGGCGCGTGTTGAGGTTCTTCGGCGGGGGGGGCAGGCTCAGGCTCGGCAATTTTGCTCTCGGGCGCCGGTTCTACCGCCGGCACCTGACCGGTCAGTTCCTGGTGGCTGGCCCGGTTGATGGGTTCCGGCGACAACACTTGCGGGGCCCGCGCAAGTTCGCTGGTTGGGCCTTGCCGGTTCCAGGCTGTGGCGGCAGCGCTGGGGGCACCTGCCGACGGTTGGGAGCAGGAAGGAAGCGCCGCGGCGAGAGCAGCCGCCAGAATGGCGGCAAGCATTCGCGGGGCTCCGCCCTGTCTTTTCTGGCTGCCCGCGGGTGCGTACATGTTACCGGCCCCGTACATGACAGTCGGTTTCCTCGAAACGTCTGCTGACTCGTGACGCGCCTATGGCGCGCTTGCTTTCGCCATGCTGCCGACGGTGGCAGCGTTCGGCACCTTTCTACTTTTCCACCAGGTCGGTGATGTCACCTTGGAACCCCTGGTCGGTCACGTACTTTTTGAAAGACGGAATGATCAGCGCGTTTTCGGCCTTCAAGGATTCGAAGAACTTGTACATCGCGTTGGCAAACGCCTTAGGGACGGCTATGGGCAGCAGGTCGCCTTCGGTCTTGATCGTGACACTGAATCGGGCCTCGCGCCCGCCGGTGCGCGCGAAAGCCTTGATGATCAAGTCCGGCGTGCGATCTTTCAAATCGGCCATCACGCGACCGATGCCGTCCTGGAAGTTGCGTTTCACATCGCGCTTGAAGTCGTACTGCATCTGAAACCCGACCGTTGGGCACTGAACGATGGCCTTGCAGTTATTGCTGTCATCGCTGGCTTTCACGGTAACGATCAGGTCGAACTGCTCGCCCGGTGGCTCTGCCGGGCGCTCGACACGCGTCGGTGGAGTAGTGCTGCCGATCGGAGGTGTGAGTGTGGGTACGACGGGGCCCGGTGGCCAGGGCTTCGGCGGTGGCAACGGGCCGGTCGAGTCGGCGCCGCGAATGAGTTCATCGGCGTGCTGGTCCAGAATCTGTTGGAACGATTCGCTGTCGAGGTATTTAGCCAGATCCGGATGATCGCGTCGGATGAGGGCGGCGAGTTTTTGTCTGATCAAGTTCTTGCGCTGGTCGGGGTCGGCAATCGCGTGCAGCTCCGGTATGGTCGGCAGGCCGTTCTGGCCCAAGGCGGCTTCACGCTGCAGAACGTTTCGGAACCGCTCTTTCACGCCCTTGGTCGGCACGTGCCCCAGTAGCTTCTCTACCTGCGACTCGATCGCCTTCCGGATGAACTTCTTGGCTTCCCGGTCCTCAATTACCAAAGCCAGCTCAGGGTGCTTCTTCACCAATCCGCGGATGATGCCCTCCTCGATCGCCTGTTGCCGTTCGCGTTCGGTGGGAAGAGAGGAGACCTCCACCAGCACCGGTCCGTGCTCGCGTTCGTCGAGCTGGACCCAGTAGACCCGGCGTGCCATTTCCGCCAGCCGATGCTGCATCTGATCCGCAAGGTTCTCCGAAATCTTCCGGAGCTTCCGGATCAGCTCTGGATCGTAGCGCACCTCGGGCGGCATGTCCGGAAAGACCTCCGATGCGATGGCCTTGGCAATCGATTCGTGCTCGGTCAGCGAATCGGCGTAGGCGCGTGGGTTATCGAGCCTTTCGAAGGGCTCGGTGGCCTCCCGGATGCGCTGCTGCACGGCCGGCGAATCCAACTGGCCGGCCAACTCCCTGGCTCGACGGGAAATCGCCTCCAATTGCTTTACCTGTGCCTCGACCAGTTGCCTGGCTTTCTGCTCTGCAACAGCTACTGCCAGTCGATATTCCGGGTCTTGGGGATCCTCGGGAGGCTCACGGTACCCCATTGATCGCAGAATCCGTTTTATGTGGTAATCTATCGCTTCTGCATTAGAGAGAGCCCGCGAGACCCTAGGCGCTGCGCGATCCTGTTTTCCCTGCTTCAAGATCAAATGCAGGTACTGACGAGCATGTGGCAGTCCGGACAACGCCTGTTGGATGGCCTGGTCAAAGGACTTTTGGTCATGAAACGTGCGGCCGGTTAGACTACGGAGCCGAGCAGTCACTTCGGCGGGAACACGGCCAGCAAGTGCGTTCACGTCGTCCCGGCTCAAGCCGTAGGTTTCCAATTGGTACTGGTCTGCCTTCTGCTGCAATTCGGTTCGTTTGCGCGCCATGCGCATCAGTTGCGCGATATCCTGTACTTGCCTCTGCTTCTTGCGGTCCACGCCCGGGATAGGGGGCGGGCCGGGCGCTTCGCCGGGCATACCGGGACCGGCGCCAGTACTCGAACCATCGGAGCCCTCACGGCCCAAGCGGCTCATTCCATTCGCTTCTCCCCCGCTCGGCTCCGGAAGCCCACCCCCGGACAATGGAATGCCCATAAACCTCTCGGGATGCTGCCGGATCTGGCGATTGAACTCCTCCAGATCGACGGCGAAGCGGGCGTATTGGCGCACGCAGCTTGCGACGAAGGGGCGCAGGAATTCGGTCAGTTCACGGCGAAACGGTTCGGTCGCTCGCTTGGGATCTACGCCGATGTGCCGCATGACCATGGGCACGTATTCTTCTAACGTGGTGGGTAGATGTTGCCGGGTGAGGCGTTCGACGAGCTGGTCGCGCGCGGCAGCGGTGGACAGGGACGTCTGGCTGGGGACATGTGGATCGGGGTCGGGTACGATCGGCAGCGGGAATGGGACGCCGGATCCCTTTCGATCCTGGTATTCTTCGTATCGCTGCCGCAAGTCGTGCAACCGCGCCATTTGGTCGTCGCGCAGCACGATGGCGAACTGGGCATCGAACCACGTGGTGGCCAGGCGCCGCGCGTATTGTACTACCGAGGGCCGGCCGGCCAGGTTTGGTATCCTGCCCAGGTGGTCGGGCAGGTCGACCGGCACACCGGCCTTCTCTAGCAGTGTTCGCGTTGCCTCCTGGATCTTTCGGTCCCGGATCTTGTCGCTTTCCGGATCGAGCGTCGGCCAGGAGAATTGTGGGTCGCTGTTGGCCAGATCCAGAGTTCTGCGGGCTTCCAGGGCGAGTTGATGTTCCCGGGCGGTGACGAGTTGCCTGGCTGCATCGAGCAGTGCGTCGCGCCGCGGTTTGGGTAGACGGTCGAAGTCCTTTGCGTGCTCATCGCCGCCTTGCCACATAAGCACGGCGATGCGGCGGACTAGCGCTTCGCGCCGCGTCAAGTCGTTCCAGTGGAAACGCCGAGCCAGTTTCGGGGTACTGGCCAGTGCCTGCCGGAAGCGACGGCCCAGCAGCTCGGCCAATGCTCGATCGACGAGCGTTCTGGCGTGATCCTCGATGGCGGTGTTGACGACAGCCAAGCCTGTGTAGGGCGCGATTTCGGGCAGATGTTTGATTTGTCGGACTGTGGCCTCGCACACCAGGCGCCTATTGGCTGGGTCGGGCGTCAGCAGGTCCAGCCGGTCAATATCGGGCACACCGCCGGGCAGGTCGGTGGGGGTCAAATCCAGGACGCGGCGAACGCCCTCTTCTTCCAGGTTCTGGCGGCGCAACTCCAATTGCATGCGGATGGCGGCGCGTAGCTTTTCACGGACGGACGGGGGCAGCGTCGGCGCAGGTTCGTCGCCGGCCGGTACCCCGGGTCCAGCAAGAATCGTCATGGCCAGCGTCAACGACATGACAAGGGCCCCCGCTCGGCGCCGCGACCGGTTGCGCCATGGCGGTGCGGAGAGACGGGGCCAGTCAGCGGCCGGGCGTTCGCCCCACGGCGCTCGGGGGACCAACCGTTGGGAATCGATATTGTGAGAAGGATCACTGGTCATCGCGTTCTCCCCCGGTGTTCAAGACCCTCACGGCCTGATCGCGCATGCCAGCTTTGGACATGGGCGGAACCGTCTTGCCGGTCATTTCCTGCATGAGCTTGCGGTACAGTTCCTCGTCCAATTCCGCCGAAGCGTGCTGTTTCCAGGCTTCCGGCGGCATTCTGTCGGCCAATCGTTCAATGCGGCGGCGCGCCTTGGCAAGGAAGTCCTCTTGCAGCTCCTGCATGCGATGCTTGAAGTACTCCTGCGCCTTACGCTTGATGCGCTGACGGTATTGGTCGTTGGGCCGCAATTCTTCAGGTGACCGCGCCAAGAGCGAGTCGGCGATGCGCCGGACCCAATAGTCCTGGCGTTGCCAGTCGAAGACGGTCATTTCGGCGAGCACGGGGGGCCCGCTGATTCTGGGAATCACGCCGGCGATGCGCCGGCCCACGCCCTCGGCGATGGCACGCCGCGCGAGCGTTTCCCACAGCAGCCTATGTTCGGTGGTCGGGTTGGTTATCCCGAGCTTCTCCCGGTAGAACGTTTCCAGCATCATGCCGCGAGCCTCGTCGGGACTTCGAGCGGCGACTTTCGCCAGAGCCGTCTTGCCAGCCGCGATTTCCTCGCGCTTGGCCTCAAAGTATTGCTTGGCCGTACGGGCCGCTTCGGTTTGGATGTCCCTCAGCCGGCTGTCAAACAATTCCTGGGCTCGTTGTCTGGCAGATCGCTTGAGTTGGTCGCGGAATCGCGGATCGGCCGCTTGTCCGCCGGGTAGGCCGACACAGGCCAGCAGCGCCGCTTCGATCTGCCGGATTCTTTCTGTGCGCTTGCCAAAATCCTGGTAGGCGACGTGCACGCCGCTGCGTTCGATGGCGTCCATCCCCACTTTCGCCAGCCGGTTCAACGCGAGCCATTGCACCCGTCGGGCCTCGCGGGCGAAAAGGTTTTCGGTGGCTTGTTCCAGCGCCTTCTGGACCTGCGGCCCGACCGGCTGGCCCTCGGCCAGGCCGGCCTCGCGGCGCAGAAAGGCGGCCACTATAGCGCGGCCTCCGTCACCCGATGAAAGATGCTCGATGCGCAACGGATGAGCCGATTCAGCCAGTTCAGCAATGCGTTCGGCAAGCCGACCGTCCCGGTCGTTCAGGCCTTCACAGCGTCGTTGGAACTCGGACTCAATCAATTCCGCCAGCTTGGCCAGCGCGTCCTTGGCGTTCCGGGGAACTTCTGGGTTCTCGCCCGCTGATGCAAACTGGCTTCGGTCCGGTACGATGCTGGGCGACGGGACGCGCCGACAGACGCGTTCACGGAACACCTTGAACGTTTCCGGGCATGCGTCAAGCGATACGGGGCCGGTCAGCTTCAGTTCCTCCTGTCGAAAGTCGCTCCAGTCCAGCGGCACGGCCTGCACTGCGTCGCGGGCGCACGCCAGAAACTGGCACGCCAAGTATTGGGCCAGTAATTCGTCGGCTTTGCGCCTGATCGCGTTGCGCGTGGAGTTGAACAGATGCTCATGGGGGGCGAGGACCTTTCGGGACACGCGGTCAGTGATCGCCCGGACCAGCTGGTCGCGGTTGACCGCGTGCCAGGTGTCGATTGCCTTCGGCTGCGTGTCGCCGTCCGACAGGCTCAGCTCCCCGTCTTTTCCCAGCAAGCTCGCCGCCGGCACTTTGCCCGCCAGTTTCCGGATCTCTTCGCGCGGCGGGAACCATGTTTGCGCAGCATTGGCGTAGCAGATCTCCACCACCGCGTCCGCTTCGGCCTTGCGAATGCGCCCCACGACCACTTGCAACCACTCGAGCATGGCTATGGGACTGAGGCCTTCCGTTTCGAGCGTCCTGCGCATGGCCGCCAGTTCGCCGTGTCGCTGATGCAGGCGCTCGGTGAGCTGCTGCACTCGCTCCACGAGCCTTGCCCGGTCCAACGCGTCTTCGGTGAGCGACGGCGTTCGGATGGCAGCTATTACCAGAAAGCTGAGGCAGAGCGTCAGCACGGTCTGGAACGTGGCCGATATCGAAGGACCGCCCGCCTTGCCGTTCGATTCGGCTTCCAGATCCCTGTGCATGTTGTCCAACAGAATCTCGGTCATGGCTCGGTATCCTCAAGGTTTCCCAGGGTCTCCGAAGCCAGCTCGACCAACTGCCTGCGCCTCCGCGCCAGATGGTCGACAAGGGGCGGGACGGCCAGCATGCCGAGCCCGATCCCCGCCACACTGCTCATAGCCGCCGTGCCCACCACGGTCAGCAACTGGCGCGCCGTCTCGTCCAGCGACGCAAAGCTCAAACCGTCGGACAACCGCTCCGCAAAGCCCAGGTAGAAGGCCAGCAGCGTCCCGATCAGACCGACGGCGACAAGGTAGTCCTCGCAGCGCCGCGTGGCGCTGCCGGCAAGCAGCAGATTCCTGTGGAATCGCAGCAAGCGATCGGATCGCTCGTCGCGCCAGCGGCCATCGTCGTCGATACCGGCCAGAAGCGGCGCGAGGTCCGCATGGCGGCTGGCGCTGATGGCCGTATCCAGGTCATGAATGCCCTTGAGTCGCTCTTCGAGTTGATCAAACCGCTGGCAGGTTTGGATGACTCGCACGAGCACGCCGAGAAAGACCACCACGCAAATGACCGTGCCAGCGGAGTGGTCGGCCAGCAGCACGCGGCCGACCCACGTGTCGTACACCTGGCCGACCTTTGCAATCCAGCCTTGACGCTCGTCCCGGCTACCGATGGATGGCTCGGGCGCTTGACATACCGCGCGGATGCGGCTCTCGGCGTAGCACAGCGGAAGCGCGAGAACGAGGATCAGGGATGAAAGGAGGAACACACACCATGCGAGCCGGAGCGCCACCGGGCCGGTGAGATTTATCCGATCCGTGATAGCCTGGCCGCACGGGCGTTGCCGGCTGTTGCACTCGCCTCTTACAGTCATGGCTGATCTCCTTCAGCGCGAAGAAATCGTATCGTTTGGATGTCGGCGAACCGCACGATGTCCAGCCAATCGGCCGACTCTTGGCCAACGATGGCATCGTGGGTGATCGGTCCGTAATCTCGGGTCGTGCCGCGCTGGATGCTCACCAGTTGCAGCTTTGTCTCTGTCGGCTCGGAAGACATCTCTGTGACCAGGATGCACACTGTGGCGGCGCCCCGCGTCGCCGATTTCGGAAAACTGATGCTCCGGATGCTGGCGACGGGCAGATCCCGCTGTTGTCCCTTCCCATCCGCCATGCGGAAGTTCGAGGGGAAACGCACCCGAAGGCGTTGCCCTTCGACGTACACGTCGGCGATCCAGGCGCGTGGCCAGCGGCGGATTTGGCCGTCGCGCATCCGGATCTCCACTTGCACCGGCGGCGACCCAGGCGGCACCAAGTCGAACTGTTCTTGGCGTGTGACCGCTCGGATTTCCAGGAACTGGAAATCCGCGGGGCGCGCCTCGAGTCGTCCCCAGGTGACCTCGGCGCGTACTGGTCCACAGAGCTGCGCATCGAACCGCTCGGTGGTCCCCACCACCTGCACGCTCTGCGATTGGCCGCCACCCGAACGATGCCTCGGCCTGATGCCGACCACCGCGCGCAAGTGCATGACGCGTACGACAGCGCCCAGTCTGGCGTACAAGACCGGCGCTGAACCGGCCAGGGCACGTGCAGCGGGGAGCTCCGGCGGGGGCGCGAACGTTACATTGGCCACGTCCACTTCCCGGCGCTCGGTCGGTCGGAGAGTCCCCGTGCTCAAGGGAAAGCCAATATCCTCACCAGCGTTTTGCTCCTGCCCTGTCGCGCTGGCGTGTACCTCGATCCGCCTGACGAACCGGATTGAGACGAAGCGCAGCGCGCCTGCCTCCCGTCCAGCAACGAAGTCCATACGGTCAGCTGCAACCGGTGGTGCGGCGGCGGTCAGCTCGCCCGTCGGGCTGCGCAAGCTCAAATACCATTGCCCCGCATCGCGGCGCTCGGCGGACACGATGTGTCGCAAGTCGATCCAGTATCGCACTCCGTGGTGGAGCACGGGCAGCGCCATATCGGGCTTTAGCCGGATCGGCGTGCCGGGGTCTTGCTGGTGTACGAGGAAAACCTGGGACAAAGACCGCCGTCCGCCGCCTGCCAGCACAACTTCGGCGTCCAAGCCGGTGCGGGCCACGGGAAATGTGTCCCCTGGCGCGCGGCCTTCACCCCGGAACCAAGCCTTCCAGTGCCGGAACGCTGCCGGCGCTACCCGCACGGTCGCGCCGGCCATGCTGGCTTGCAGCGTGCTGAGCAATTGGCCGGCGAAGACGCCGCCGGCACGCGTCTCCACAATGACGCGGTCCCCAGATGCCGGCGCGATCGATCGTACACTCGACAATGGCACGCCGACATAGCCGGTCCCGCCGGTGCGCAGCACCAGCAGTGCGCCCAGCGACGACAGCGCCACGGCCCGGTTGCTGCCCTGCCGAAGGTCGATTAGCGGGTCCACCACGATCGACTCCGCCGCCGCCGACTGCTGGTGGACAAGCCGGACGCTCGGCCCCAAGGGCTGCCATGACTCGGGAGCTGTCGTCGACCGGCAGGTGGCGACGTCCGGCAGCGGCACCACGTACAAGATTCCGTCCCGCTGGCCGGCCAGATAGTCGTGCTCGTCCGGCAAATCGTAGCCCGTCGGCTGGTCAAACAGCAAAAAGTCGGCTCGCCGTGTCAGGATGGCGCCCTGCCGTCGCACGCCACGCGGGAACTCCA
>DQVB01000150.1 GCA_015661985.1 Planctomycetota bacterium
CGTCCGGCTAGATTCGAAACATCCGCCAAATTCCGATTTTTCATTTTCCCCGTTCATGCTGGTAGCAGCGGGAGCGGCCATACAGCTTGCTCATTTTACCTCCCTTATCGCGCGGCAAACCCAGAAAGCCGAGGCTCGAAGCTCGCCCAGCGGCTCGTTTCTCGCCCCCCTGGAACCTCGGCGCCACCTGCTGCCGCTTGCGAATCGCTTCCGGTCCGGCTATACTGGCCAAACTGCTAGGGCCGTGCAGGGGGGCCAGCGGCGCGCCTCCAAGGGCCTTGGAGGCCGGGGACGTCCGTATTCGTGTTTATTTGTTCATGTGTTTATGATGGAGGAGCTGCTCATGTCGACCAGGCTGACGCGTCGCCAATTCGTTCGCCGCGGAACGGCGGTGGCCGCTTCGCTGGCCGCCGCACTGCCTGCCACCCAAACCGTCCATGCGGGCAACCCCGAAGGGGCCGACACCAGCAAGATCCTCAACTACAACCCGGACATGGAGTACCGCCGGTGCGGCCGCACGGGGCTGATGGTCTCGGCCGTCGTGCTGGGTGGCCACTGGAAGCGTATCGACCGCGTCATCGGCGGGGAAAAGGTCCCGGGGTGGATGACCATGAAGATCGGGCGGCCCGAGTTCCAGAAGAACCGCTACGACGTGGTGACTCGCTGCATCGAACGGGGCATGAACTATGTGGACGCCTGCTGCCGCGAAGAGATCCTGGCCTACGCCCGAGCCCTGAAGGGCCGGCGGGACAAGATGTATTTCGGTTACTCCTGGCACATCTGGGAGAGCCGTTTTCCGGAGTGGCGATCGGCCAGGAAGCTGAAACAGGGACTTGACGCCGGCATGCGCGAAGCCGGGCTCGATTACGTCGACCTGTGGCGGATCAGCCTGTTGACCGAAAGCAGCCGGCACACCGAGGCGGAGATCGAAGAGGCGATGGCTGCCTTGGATTGGGCCAAGACGACGGGTCGGGCCCGGTTTATCGGCATCTCCTCCCATGACCGACCGCACCTGAAGAAACTGATCGAAACCTACACCGATCAGATCGAAGTGATCCTCACGCCTTACACGGCCAAAACCAAGGTGGTCACCGATGAAACGGGGCTCTGGGCTACGGTACAGAAATACGACGTGGGATGGTTCGGCATCAAGCCCTTTGCCAGCAACTCGCTCTTCAAGGGGGACAGCTCGCCGGATAGTCCCCACTTCGAAGAGGACAACCGCATCGCTCGACTGGCCATCCGCTGCATCCTTTGCAACCCGGCCATCACGGCGCCGATGCCCGGGTTGATCTCGGTCCAGCAAGTGGACAACGTGGCGTTGGCCGTCAAAGAGCGCCGCGTGCTGGACCTCGAGGAACAGGCCGAACTGGACCGAGTCATGGAGCGGGCGTGGGCCAACCTGCCTCCCCACTACCAGTGGTTAAAGGATTGGGAGTACGTCTGAGGGCAATCCGTTCACGGCTCCTCGGCACCGCGGCAGGCCGGGGCAAGGTCGCCGCTGGGGGACGGGGCCAGCGCGAACCGGTTTGATCCCCTGCCGTCCCCTCTTTCCGCTCTCCCGGTTTCCGTGCCTGACCGCCGACGGACCGAGAAACCGTGCATTGTGGTTCCAGGGGCGGGCCGCGCAAGGCCCGAAAAAAGGCTCCCGACCCGGAGGCCGAGCTGGCTCACGCGGCCAGGCGCGAGAAGAGGTTTTCCCCTCCTGACCGTTCCCATTGCTCGGGCAACATCCGGTGCTGGTCGAGCAGCTGACGGGTCTGATCCAGGCTGAGCAGGCCATGGGCCGAGCTGTAGGGGCCCTGTAGCGCCACGGGCTCGTCGCCACCCGGCTGGTACAATTCCGGCAACAGGGGCCGGATGGCGTAGTAATCGCCGCGGCGCACCGTGCGAGCCGCTTCTTGTTCACAGATGAGCACCTCGTGGACTTTCTCCCCCGGGCGGGGCCCCGTGATGCGGATCTCAACGTTACGCTGACCCACCAAGGCCTTGACCACATTGAGCATGGTGGCCGAGGGGATGCGGGGCACGATGACCTCCCCCGGGCCTCCCCAGCCGAGGGCGGCCAGCACGCAGTCGACCGCCTGGTCCAGGCTCATCAAGAACCGCGTCATCTCCGGCGCGGTCACCGTCACGGGGCCGCCTTGTCGGATCTGCTGGCAGAACAGCGGGATCACCGAGCCGCGCGAACCGAGCACGTTGCCGTAGCGGGTCAACACGAAACGCGTGGCCGGGCAAGAGAGATTGGCGGCCGCAAAGACCCGCTCGTGCACAGCCTTGGTCATCCCCATCACGTTGACCGGCTGGCACGCCTTGTCCGTACTCACGCCCACCACAACCTTCACGGCCGTCCCCGTTTCCCGTATGGCCCGCACGATATTGACCGGACCCAAGCAGTTGGTCAGCAAGGCCTGTTCCGGGAAATACTCGCAGCTGGGCACCTGTTTCAGGCCCGCGGCGTTGATCACCAGGTCGGCGTCGCGCACCGCCGCGGCCACGTCGTCAAAACGGCGGACGTCGCCCAATCGCAATTCCAGCCGGCCAGGTCCTGGGCCGGAGGCCACACGGCCCGCCCCACTTCCGGAGTATTGCACCCGCATGGCGTGTTGCTTGGCTTCGTCCCGCGAAAAGACGATCACTTTGGCCGGCACGCCGATCCCGCCGCCCAACAGGCGAGCCACCAATGCTCTGCCCAGCGACCCGGTACCGCCGATCACCAGGATGCGTTTGCCTTCGATCACCGGTTTGACGGAGTTCTCCATCATCAGACGAATTGCGAAAATGGTACGTCAATGGCATGGGTAGAGGGCATCGTTGCCCGACCCATGATGCGCCTATCTCCACTGGAGGCGTATCAGTCTGCCCGGGTCTTTCGGCGGCGCGTCCAGTTGCGGCCGAAGTAATACCGGATCAGGCCGGCCGAATCCAGGCCGAATCCCTGTTTCCACGGTTCGGTTTTCGGGCATGGTTCAAAACCGGGTCACAATCTGGGAGCCAAGCAAGCTGTTGCTCTCTTCGCAGGAGCGACTTAGGCGAACGGGGGCGCCAGCAAACGGGGGGCGACCATTCCGCCTCAAGGCGGGACTACGAACGAAGCGCTTCCGGCGGCTGTCACGCCGGAAAGGGGCCAGAATGAACCAGGCCGACTTTCGCAGGGTGGCC
>DQVB01000282.1 GCA_015661985.1 Planctomycetota bacterium
CTGGTTGGCGCGAAGTTGGCAAAACTGGAAAAGCCGGCAGCTTTGGCTGATTTGCCATAATTGGTACAACAGGAAAACCTGCACAACGCGCCCAGTACGGCCGGTCGATCCGTTGACAATCTGGTGCTTGAGTGGTCTTATGGAGAGTAGGCAAGTGGTCACGGAACCATCGCTCGAAGCGGAGCGAGGTTTGGGCTGGATGCAACCGGGGGCCGGAAGGAACCGCGGGACACAGGGGCATTGGGTTTGAGACAGCCTGGGAAGGCCGTCTATCTTCGACGTGGAGTAAAGCGATGCGCAATCGGAAACGGCGTGGAGTGTGGATCGGCGTGGCCGCCATCGCGGCGCTGTTGGCTGTACCGGCCGACAGCTATGCCATTCTCCATTGGCTCTGTCCGTCCAATTGGTCTTCCTGGTCTTCGCCCGTGCCCACTTTCGGCGCAGCACGTGTGTCTTACAACCCGGCGCCGATTTGCGGCAGTTGCGTGCCGCAGACGACATTGCTCCCGGCCACCCCTACCGGAAGCTGTTGCGCCGTGACCACTTATCGGCCGTTTTGGAGTTGGCTTACCGGCCGGCCGCGCTACACGACCACGCTCTACTGCACGCCGCAAACGGCCTACCGGCCGGCGTCGGCGGGCCTGTGTTGCCCTCCCACCACGACCTACATGCCTGCAACCGTCTGTGATCCTTGTCCGCCTGTGACGTCCATCGGCACAATCAGTGCAGGCGGTGCAGCCTGTGCTGGTTGCGAACCAGCAACGACGGCGGCGCCGAGCTACTCCCCGGCGGCTTCAGCGCCGGCGGAAGGGGCTCCCAGGACCTTCAAGGCGGAGGAAGGCGGAAGGGGCCAAGGTCAATTGAAGCCGGTGCCGGAGACGGGCACCCCGGGCGGCTCGACCCGTTTGCCCAGGTGGAGCCCGGCCGGACCTCGCGTGGCGGCCAAGGCCATAGTGAAGGCGACGTATCGAGTCCCGCAGCTTCGCCCACCTCAGACTCCTCGGTCCAGCCCTCCGCTTCGGCAACCCCCGGCGGGCCTGAACGTGGATGGCTGGCGCGCCGCAAAGTAGCCGAGTCGCTGCAGCCTGACGGTCGATACGCGGCCGTACCCGGTAGCCGAGGCATGCACGGGGGTGCTACTGCGCCCATCATAACGCGGGGAGACCGTAAGGATGTGTTGCACAACCAGGCGGCAGTTCTTGAGGCGATCGGCGGCCGGTGCGGCTCTGGGCGGCGTGGTGCCGTACCTTTGCACCAGCCGACAGGGCCGCGCCGGGTCGGCCAACGATCGGCTTCGCATTGCAGCGATTGGGGTTGGCGGACGGGGAATGGCCATCACCAGACAGGCGGCCAGATTCGGCGACGTGGTGGCGGTCTGCGACGCGGACCGGCGGCATGCCGAGTTGGCCCGCAAGGCGTTCGACGAGAAGCCCCGCGTGTACCAGGATTATCGTGAGCTCTTGGAGCGCGAGGACATCGACGTGGTGATCAACGCCACGCCTGATCACTGGCACACGCTGATCAACGTCGCGGCGTTGAAGGCCGGCAAAGACGTCTACACGGAAAAGCCGCTCACGCTCACGGTTGAAGAGGGCAAGTTGTTGCGGCGGGTGGTCCAGCAGGCTGCACGCATCGTGCAGGTAGGCACGCAACAGCGCAGCGAGCGTCCGTTCCAGACGGCCGTCGAACTGGTGCGTAACGGCCGCATCGGACAGTTGCGGCAGGTCTGGGTGGCGCTGCCCTATTTCAGCACCAAAGGCGGTCCGTTCTCCACCGAGCCCGTTCCGGAGTACCTGGACTGGGACCTCTACCAGGGCCAAGCGCCGCAGAGGCCCTATTGTCGGCAGCGGACGCACAAGAATTTCCGCTGGTGGTACGAGTATGCTGGCGGGATCATCACCGATTGGGGCAACCACCACATGGACGTCGCCCACTGGGGGATGGACTGCGAGTTGACCGGGCCGGTTTCCGTGGAAGCAAGGGGGCTGTTTCCCAACAGGGGCCGCCCCCAGTGCTACAACACCCCCGATCGGTTCTTCGCCCGGATGGAGTATCCCAACGGCGTTGAGCTGCTCTATTTTGCGGCCCTGAATGACAAGCGCCTCTACGGAACCGTCGCCGAGCACCAGCCGACGACGGAGCAGGAGATCGAGTGGCTATTCGGCCCTGACGTACCGCAAGAGGTGAAGTCGTTCAACCGTAACGGGATCATGTTCATCGGCGATCGCGGTCGCGTATTTGTCAACCGAGGCGGCGTGCACGGCAAGGCGGCCGAGGAGCTCGAAGAGAACCCGCTTCCGGAGGATGCGTGGCGAGCGACACCCAGCCGTGATCACATGGCCAACTTCTTCGACGCGGTCAAACAGCACAAAGAGCCGGTCTCGCCGGTGCGCATTCAGCATCGCACCGTAACGGCCTGCCATCTGACGAACATTTCACTGCGCTTGGGGCGCAAGATCGTTTGGGACCCGGCCGGGGAGCGGATCGTGGGTGATGACGAAGCCCAGCGCATGCTCAGTCGCCCCCAGCGGCCCCCCTACCAGATCAACGTGTGATGGCCGCCGCCAGCGTCGTGCCGCCGGATTACAGGCGTAGCAGGCGGCGGACGGTTCCGCCCAGGATATTGGCCTTGTCCTCGGGACTCAGTTCCAACCGCTGGATCTTTTCCAGCTCCGTGCGGGCGAAGGCGACCGTGTCGGGTTTTGCGTGAGGCCCATCGGTCCCCCAGAGGAGCCGGTGCGACCCGATCCTTTTTGCGGCCTCGACGATCTTCTCCACCAGCACCACCCCGCTCAGGTCCAACAGCACGTTGGGGAACGTTTCCGCCAAACCGATGAAGCGGTCGATCAGCCTGGCGTCGCGGCAGAGATAGCGGCCCATGTGGGCGTAGATCAACGTCGTATCGGGGAATGTCCGTGCCATCCGCTCGGCCGTATCATACCGACCAATGCAGTCAATCAGGCAGGGGACACCACGGCGGCCGGCCACTTTCAGCACAGGGTCGATGACGTACGAGGCCAGGGTGCATTCGCCGGCGTGGATCTTGATGCCCCGGAAGCGACCGTCGGCCAACACGCTGTCGATCTCTTTGATCACGGGCCTTTCGTAATGGGGAAGGGCGTACACGTAGGGGATCAATCGCTCCGGATACTTGCGGACCGCCGCTTCCGCCATTTCGATCGACCGGCGCGTGGTACAAGACATGGCGAACACCACGGACCGGTCGATACCCACCCGGTCCATGACCTCGACGATCGTCTCCGGCGAATACTCCGTCCGGGCCGCGTCGCCGTGCTTCAAGTGTACGTGGGAATCGATGATCCCAGCGCCGTTTTCCACACCTTCGGGCGAGCCCGCACAGAGTTCCGCGGCCGTTCCCGCCGCGCCAACGAACGCGGCAGCGTTTCCAAGCCATTTCCGGCGTGTCATTGTACCTCGCATCGTTTCCCGTCCTCCAGATTGCGAAACCCACCGTACCGGTCAAGCTTTCAGCGTTTATACCTTCTTGACCCCAGCGTTGTAAACCGACAGGGCGGGATGGATATTCCTGTCCGTCATGAGTGGGACAAAGGGCGCAATAGCTTGGGCATCGTAGACGTCACGAAATGTGAGGTTTGCCGCACGAGCCGCAGTGGCCGGCCTGGCCCATGATTGACGGGCAAGAATGCCCATCCTCCGTTTCCTTTCTGCAGCCTTGGGGTTGATTCTGGGAATCGGCGCCCCACGAGCACAGGCTCCTCGAATCCCCCTCTGGCTTGCGTGATGCCTGTGGCTCAAGCGGGGCTTTGGAAAAGAGGTTACGGCGCGCACCGGGCCGCTGTCGAGGCGGTGGAAGATGCCGACTTTGGCGGCAGCGGGACGGCAGCATCGGGTCTTCGGCGTGGGCTGGACGCTTTTGGTCTGGCGGCCGACCCCTTTGCCGTGGTGGGCGTATTGGTCGAGCTTCTGGATCAGCCGCTCGAAGCTTGGACCGCATTCGGGCCTGGCGGCGATGGACGCCGAGTTGGGCCCGCCGGGGACCGGCCGGGTTTTGGCCGCCCGCTTGATGAGCGCCACGCTCGCCCGCTGGAGCAGCTTGGCCACTTCGTCCGGCCTCATGCCGGCGAAGGTCAAGTACATTCGCTCGCTGACCGGCACCGTGCTGCGGCCGTCCGTGAGCCCCAGTTCGACCAAGCGGCCGAAGGGCCGCATGGCCGCCACTCGGTCCGGCACCAGCGGCATGCGCAGCTCAACGTCGTCGCCGGTCGCCCAGAGGAGCACGTAGGTGTGGGCCGGCTTGTCCTTGCGATGGAACCAGTACGCTTTGATGGCATCTGAGCTTCCGGCGACCGGCAGCGCGTGGATGGTAACCAGCTCGTACCGGCCGGACCCGCTGACCAACAGGTGATGCTCCTGATCGAGGTTCCGAAGCTGCTCCCGCCAGGCGTCGGTCAGCTTTCCGCTCAGCCGGGCGTCTTCCCAGGTTTTGATCAGCTCGAAGCAGCTTTCGGTTCGCGGGTTGGTGTTGAGCTCTTTGAGTGTGACCGACATGGAGAAGGGACAGTCCCAGGCGGCGGCCCGGCTGATGACGTACTCGAGCGTATCGGGCGTGATGTAGCTGGAGCGGCTGCGCCCGAACCCGTGCAGCCAGCCGAATTCGATGCGGCTGAAATCCAGTGCCCGCACCGGCGCGAACCGACACGGGGCCCGGCGACAGAACTCCTTCATTTCGGCCGGGCCGACGGAATCGTAGGCGTTGCTGCGGGTGATCATGTGCCAGGAGAAGTGCGTGTTGGCCGCCGCTTCGCCCACCGGCGGTGAGGGCGCGATCCGTCGGTACACCCGCCACTGGGCGTTGGCACAGTGGTACCAGAACGGGGTGTGCACGTCCTCCGCCCCGTCGAAGTAGATCATCTCGTACGGGCCGGTCCCGTTGATGATCTCGGCCAGCCGCTCGGCCGTTTCGTCCTGGATGTCGGTGTTCTGATCGAACCGTATGAAGGCCGGCCAGGTGTCGACGTCGAGTAGAGCCACTTCTGCGCCGGCCTTATGCGTCGCCGCCAGGGTCTCCAGTGCGCCGCGCTGGCAGCCCAGGAACCGATACGGCCGCTCCGTCGTGTAGCGCTCGTACTCGACCAGTTCGTGCCCGACCTTCAGTAGCCGCCGGCCTTCGTCCATGGTGCAGCCGCTCGGGTTCTGGCGTACTGGCAGCGCGTCGTTCCGGTCGTCGATGTCGGCCGCCAGCGTGAACTGCCGCACCTTGTGCAGCCGTTCGTCCGGCGTCGGCGTCACGTACGGGTCGTGTTTGTGAGCCTTGTTGTAGTGGATGTGCAAGCCGACGGCCAAACCGGCCTCACGGATCGCCTGGGTGACCTCTTTCAAGTCAGCGGTGCCGTTCGGATAATTGGCGTTCCACTCGAAGTGCCCGGCGCCTTTCGAGAAGGCCGTGTACGAGAAGAGGATCATGCGGAACCCGCCCCGTTTGGCCCAACGGATGTACTGGCCGATGTTCTCCGGCGTCGGCCGCCTCGCCCACAGGTACGAGTACCGATAGGCGGGCCGCTTGCGATACTCGGCCCCGCGCGGCAGGCCGAAGTCGCGTTCGACCACGGCCATGACATCGAGGAAACTTTCTTTGGGGTTCTGGCAGCCGAACAGCACCGCCACCGATCAAGGCGGGCTCGCGATGGGCAGTGGCCGACAGTGTGACGTACGGCCGCTTCGGCCCGGCAGGCGGCGCTAGGCCGACGTCGGTCCGGACATTGCCCGCGCACAGACAGATGCCGAACTGATCGTCGTAGGCCACGTTGACCCCCCGGCCCAGCTGCGGCAGCGGCTTGAGCCTTAGTTGCAGCAGACGGATCGAATCAACCGGCGGTCCCTCGAGCTTCTCAAGCCGCAGTGCGATGTACCGTTCCCTTGGGATCAGCTTCAACGTCGCTGTCACGTTCGATCGGCCGAACTCGACCACCAAGGTATCGCCTTGACGTCGTACGCGCGACGCCGGCCAGCTTCCCTCGCCGGCCCTCACGCTGAACGCCGCCCCCGGCCGCTGCCCTGCCCAACCGTACTCCGCCTCGACCGGCTTGGCCCATACGCTACGGCACGTACCATCGGCGCCGATCACCACTCGCAGGCTGGCGCTCTCCAGCGTCACGTCACTACCTGTCTGTCCCGGTGCGGCTTCCGCCAGCGACGGGGGGCCGGCGCAGAGGACGGGAACGAGGCCCCAGAGTGCGAGGCGTGTCTTCATTGGCCGTTGCTCCTTGTTCTTCGGAAGCCCGCGCTTCCTTGGAAGGACCCGGTCCGACTTATGCGGCTCCAGTGGGCGTTGTTCACGAAGCGCTCAGAGACGAAGCATTTGGCGCGGCTACCTCTCAGTCTATCCGGCGCCGGCGCGGGCGGCCACCGTCGCTGCGGTGGGGCTTGTCCGGTACGCTCGGCAAAGGCACAATAGTTTGTTCGTGTGGTTTGCCCCTGGCGGACAGCGCAAGACGCAAGGGTTACCCGTCCGCTTGGCGTCGCCTGCGGTGAGCGGTGGCGAGGAGAACCCAGCGTGGGAAACGGGAAGGGCAGGGTGGACATTCCCCTCCGTCATAAGTGGGACAAGACGCGCAACAGCCCGGGGATCGCAGATGTCACAAAATGTGCGTTTTGGCGCACGAGCCGGCCTCGCCGGCCGAACCCATGCTTGACGGGCAAGAATGCTCATCCTAGATTTCCTTTTTGCAACGTTGGGGGAGGGAATCCCGGCCGTTTTTGTGTGTCGCGACAACAAGGGGGCTGATGTAAGGAGGGACTGGGACGATGTTTCTGCGTAGGATCGGCGCCAGCCTGGGCCTGTTGTGTGGGTTCGCCTTCGTGTCAGTCGCGCTGATTCAGGGCCGAGCCGGAGCATCGGATCCGGCCGACGTGACCGAATCGGCCAGGAGGATCCTCGAGCTCAGCGGCGCAAGAGGAGGCTTCGCGGTACACCTGGGCTCGGGCGACGGCCGGCTGACAGCGGCCCTGGGGGCCGATGAGCGGTTCGTGGTGCATGGCTTGGATGCCGACCCGACCAACGTGGAGCGGGCGCGGAAGCACATCCAATCCCGTGGCTTGTACGGGCCGGTGTCAGTGGACCGGGTTTATGGCGAGCGGCTTCCGTACGTCGACAACCTGGTGCGTCTGCTGGTGGTGGAAGACGCGGGCGCCGTTACGCGGCAGGAGATGACGCGTGTGCTGGCTCCGGGCGGCGTGGCCTTGATCCGACAGGGTGGGCATTGGCAGAGGATGGACAAACCCTATCCGTCGGAGATCGACCAGTGGACACACTATCTGCACGACGCGTCGAACAATGCGGTGGCCTCGGATCTGCAGGTGGGGCCGCCCAAGAGGGTCCGCTGGATCGCCGGCCCGCTGTGGGGGCGGAGCCACGAGTTCAACCCGAGCTTGAACGCCCTGGTGGCCGGCGGCGGGCGGATCTTCTATTTCTTCGACGAAGGAGTGCCGGGCGTGACGGATTTGCGTTTCCCCAGCCGGTGGGGGATCTATGCTCGGGACGCCTTCAGCGGCGTGCTGTTATGGCGGCGCCCCCTGCGGGGCTGGGGCTACCGCCAATGGAACACGCGGGGCATGTGGAGCGCCCCGCTCACGCTCAACCGGCGGATGGTCACTGACGGCCGGCGCGTCTATGTGACGCTGGGGTACAAGGCCCCGGTGAGCGTGTTGGATGCGGCCACGGGCGAAACGTTGCGTGTGATCGACGATAGCTTGGGCACCGACGAGATGGTCCTTAGCGACGGCGTGCTGGTGCTCTGTGTGCGGGAGCAGTTGAGTGTCGCGTCGCCGCCCAAAGGGAAGCCGAAGCGGCGATTGAACCCGCAGGAGTGGTCGATCGGCGCTCCGGGCCCCGCGTCGCTGAGGGCTGTGGAAGCCGAATCGGGCCGTACCTTGTGGAAACGGCCCCCGCAGCCGATGACCGTGCTCACGCTGGCGGCGTGCGGCGGCCGCGTCTGTTTTCACAGCACCGATCAGATCGTCTGCGTGGACTTGAGAACTGGGAACCGAGTCTGGTCAACCCCTTGTCGTCCTTTGCGCGGGAGCAGGCATTCGGGCGGCACGCTGGTGATGTACGACGGCGTCGTGTTGTTCGCCGGGGCCGAGGGACTGGAGGCTCTGTCGGCAAAGGACGGCCAACGGCTCTGGGTCAGTCCCCGCGTGGCAGGTCCGGCCGTGACCCATCCGCCCGATCTTTTCGTCGCTGACGGGCTCGTGTGGGGCGGCGACGAACCGAAAACCCATTTCCGTGAGCGGACCACCGTGCGCCGCGAGGGCCGCGACCCGCACACAGGCGAAGTGAAGCGGGTGGTCGAGGTCTCCCATTTGATCAGCCCGCTGCACCATTTCCGCTGTTACCGGAGCAAAGCCACGGATCGTTACCTGCTGTTGACCAAGCGCGGTGTGGAATTCCTGGATCTGGTTGACGGCAACCACATGCGAAACGATTGGCTGCGGGCCATGTGCCATTACGGCTTCATGCCCTGCTACGGCTTGCTCTACATGCCGCCGCACCATTGTTTCTGCTACCCCGGAGTGCGTCTGGACGGCTTCCTGGCCCTGGCCGCTGGCCTGGAGGAAGCGCAGCCGGCTGCTGGAAGCCCAGCGCAGCCTGCGGCGGGCAGCGCACCGGATCGCCTGGAGCGCGGGCCCGCCTACCAGAAACCTTCAACCCTCGACCCTCAACCCTCGACTCTTCGAGATTGGCCGGCCTACCGGCACGATGCGCTCAAGAGCGGTCACACGCCGATGCCGTTGGCCGCGGACCTGGCGCAGGCTTGGCGCGTGCACCTGGGCGGTCGGCTGACCCAGCCGGTCGTGGCCGGCGACCGGCTGTTGGTGGCCCAGCGGGATGCCCATCAGCTCCACTGCCTGGATCCGGCCACCGGCGAAAGCCGCTGGACGTTCACCGCGGGCGGACGGATCGACTCGCCGCCCACCGTCCACAACGACACGGTCCTGTTCGGCTGCCGCGACGGGTGGGTCTATTCTCTCCGGGCGGCCGACGGCCAATTGGCATGGCGATTCCGCGCCGCCCCCGAAGACCGCCGCATCGTGGCCTTCGGGCAGCCCGAATCGGTTTGGCCGGTCAGCGGCAGCGTCCTGGTGCTGGACGGTGTGGCCTACGTCTGTGCCGGCCGCTCCAGCTTCCTCGACGGCGGCCTTTACCTGTACGGCTTGGACCCGCGCAGCGGCGAAGTGGTGTGCCAGACTTGTGTCAGCGGTCCCTGGCCTGACGTGCACAAGCAGCCGGGACGCCCCTTCGACATGGATGGATGCAAGGCCGATTTGTTGGTCACCGACGGCCAGTACATCTATCTGTTCCAGAAGGCTTTCGACAAACAGCTGCGCGACGTGACCCCGCCGCGAGCCACTTCGCTGGGAGCGCGGAAACTGGGCAGGCGACTGATCGCCACGAACGGTTTTCTCCAGGACTTCTGGTACAACCGCACTTACTGGACGTACAGCGACACGTGGCCCGGGTTCTACTTCGCCACGGCGGCGTCGAAAACGGGGCAGATCCTCGTGTTTGACCGGTCGACCACCTACGCCGTACACGTGTTTACGAAACGGCTGCGGTTGAGCCCGGAGTTTGTTCCGGGCAGCCAAAGCATTCAGCTGGTGGCTGACGACAACGCCAACGATCCGGTGCTGGAGCCCAAGGTGGCGGATCGCGAAAAGGGCCCGGGGTTTTCCCGTGCGGCGCCGCCCAAGTGGTCCAGCACGATCCCGCTGCGCGTCACGGCCATGGTGTCGGCGGGCGACAAAATATTCCTTGCCGGCCCGCCCGATGTGGTGCCCGAAGACGACCCGTTGGCCTCGTTCGACGGCCGGCTGGGTGCGCGGCTCTGGGTCGTGGCGAAGCACACCGGCCAGCAGCTTCGGGAGTATGAACTGGAGGAGTTGCCCGTCTTCGATGGCATGTGCGCCGCCGCGGAGCGGCTCTATCTGGCCACGGCCAACGGCAGCTTGCTCTGTTTCGCGCCGCGCTAGCCGGCTGCGGCCCGGGTCATGTATCCCCAAGAGGGACCGGAGAGGTCCAAGCCGTGGATCTCCAGAACGAAGTACGGACACGGATGCGGGTCGACGACATACCCGGTCACGTGAAGCTGCGCACAGCGGTCCGCAAGGCGTTTTTCCCGGTCCGCTGGACGCTCTCCGTTTTCTGGGGAGCGGTCAGCCGGGCGGCCCGCGGCATTTCTCTTGTCACCTGGTGCATTCATGTAGGAATCGACTATTACCGCCTGGTGTACCTGGACTACACGCCCGAGCCGGATGACATTTTCGTCGTCTCTTATCCGCGCTCAGGCACCACGTGGTTGCAGATGATCCTCTACCAGCTCACGACGGACGGGAACATGGACTTCGTGCACATCGCCGAGGTGTGTCCGTGGTTTGAGCGCGTGGCGTTGAACAAACGGGATATCACCCGGCTGCCGCGGCCGCGGGTTTTCAAGAGCCATCTGCCACGCCTGTGGATCCCCAAAGGCACGTGCCGGTACATCTACGTGGCCCGCGACGGCCGCGACGTGGCCGTGTCGATGTACCATTTCTACAAGTCGCATTTCCGATACAAAGGCGATTTCCGCCGGTTCTTCAAACTCTTCATGCGCGGCTGGGTGGCCTGGGGCTCTTGGTTCAGCCACGTGGCTGGTTGGTGGAAGCATCGGGACGACTGGAACGTGCTGTTTTTGCGCTACGAGGACATGGTCCGGAACCTGGAAAGCTGCGTGCGCAAGATCATCGACTTCTGCGGCCTGGAGGTGCCCGAGGAGCGGATCCCGGAGATCCTCAAGCGGTGCAGCTTTCAGTTCATGAAAGAGCACGAAGAGAAGTTCGACTACGCCCTGGAATTGATGCTCGAACGGGGATGCATGCCCCGGTCGTTCATCCGCAAAGGTCGCCCGGGCGGATGGCGCGAACTGTTTCCTCCCGAGGAGCTGGAACGGTTCAACCGCCAGTACGAGAAGCGCGTCAAGCAGCTGGGATTGAGCTTCGACGCCCCGGGCACGTAGCTTGTGTGCTTCCTCGGGCCAGCCGGCAGGTGGATTACGAAGCCGAGTTGGTGGTGGTCATGGGCCGCGGGGGGCGACGGATCGCCGAGTCCGAGGCGA
>DQVB01000355.1 GCA_015661985.1 Planctomycetota bacterium
CGGCGCCTGGTCGCCTCCGGCGGCGGCCGAAGCGAGGGGGACGGCCAGGGCGGCCAGCATCGCTGCAGCAGGAACCAGCAACTTGGCCATGGCATAACTCCTTGTGTGGGGGTGGAAACGGGACGCTGCCGGCAGACAGGGTATCTGTCCCAGGCAGCCATCGCGACTCGGTCACGCGCGTTGCGGCGAGCGAACGACCAGGAGCACGGCCCCGTGCCCCTTCGGGGTCGCCCCGCCGCATCAATCAACCCTAGCCTGCCGGTTTCCCCAAAGCAACCCGCCGGCGGCGGGACAATCAGCGAAGGGCAACGATAGCGGCGACCCACCCGCCGGAGTCCGGGGCGGTGACGGTGACCACGTTGCCGCCCTTCAGCTGATCCTCGCCGGCCCATCGGCCCGAGTCGAGGGAAATCCATTTCAGTCGGAACCGTCCCTCGGCGCCGCGAAGATCAAGCCCGACCGACCCGCCATCGGTGAAATAGAGAGCGTACAGGTGGCCTGGGCGGGCGGCCAGGTACGCTTCATCGGCTTCGCGCTGCTCAAGCAGCCGGTTGGCTGGCTCCACTTCCCACATCGGTACCAGGCTTTCCAGCTTTCGGGCCGCTTGCAGGCACGCCGCGGCGCGAGCAGACAGCCCCAGTCCCGACTCGGGCCGATGGAAGCGGGCCGCAGCCACACCACCGATCACATGTCGCCACCACCGTTCCACACCGTCCCGTGAAGAGCCGAAGCGGCCACCGTCCGCCCCGTATGTCTTGACTGTGTTGATGGGTCGCGGCCGGCGGGCCAGGTATTTGCGGACCCACTGGAAATGGTCCCAGTGCCTCTGGTCTTTCTGGTGATTGTTCTGCGAGACGTCGACGAATTGATAGATCTCGGGGTGGTCCAGGGTGTGGCGGTGCTGTTCGGATTTCAGATCCCAGCTGTCCCACATCTCCGTGACGTAAACCCGGCGGCCCGCTTCGGCGGCCCGTTTGCGGATGTATCGAGCCCAATAGGCGCCCCAAGCCGGATCGCCCGAGGTCTCGTTGTCCATACAGTACAGCACGTGACCGTACTTCAAGCTGTGAGCGAGCATCTTGTCCACAAACCGCCGCTGGTAGCGGAACACCACTTGGTTGTTCCGCTGGTCCGGCGTGGTGAAGAAGAACGGCTGCCTGTTCCGTCCGGGGTGATCAGGATAGCGCGGCGCGAAGCCCGACTCTTCGTAGGAGTAATTCACGTTGTTCTTCGGGTTGTAAGGGTGGCGTTGCCAGCGGTCCGAGCCGCCGGAGTCTGAGTAATCGAAGCGGTCCCAAACTTCGATCTGCACGATGATATCCCGTTCGGACGTCAGTCGGAGCATGGCCTCGAAGCGCCGCCAGTACTCATCGTTCCATTGGTTCAGGTCGTATTTTCCGTTGGGCAGCCGTTTGAACGCATAGACTTCGAAGCCCTTGTCCGGCCGATCGCTCATCGTGTTGCGGATGTAGTTGCCTCCGGCGGCCTTCAACCGCTCGAGTTGGTCGAGCAGGTCCGGACGTTGGAACAAATTGTCGTCGTCGCTGGCGCCCAACAGGAGCACCGGACGTCCCTTGTACTGCCAGTAGGACGGGACCGCCTGATAGGGACGCAGGGCGTCGTCGGCAGCCTCGGCCCGGGCAGGAACCAACAGCATGGCCACGGCGCCCAGACAAACAGCACCGCCTTTCCATCGTTTGATCATGGCCAGAACCTCTTTGTGCAAACCCCGGATTGTCCAACGAGCGATTGTGCGTTTCGTCGGCCGCTGCGCAGCTCGCAACACGGTTCGTCGCCCGTCACGGCGGAGCGTGGCGACCACCTCCGTTGGCGCGCCAGGCCTTGTGGGCAACGAAGTCCCCCACACCTCCGTTGCGGGCCGCGCGTTCACCAGTCGGTGCTGGCCGGGCTACCGAGGCCAAGTGGGAGGAAGCAGGTCGCTTCCTGCGGCCCCGGCTGAGCCGCCACGGTAACCACAGTAACATAAAGCTATCACACAGGCGAGGGGTTCGGTCTGCCTGAGGCCCTGGTTGGTGCGAGCTGGATGGGCCCCTTGCTGCCACTATCAGTGATATATCTTTCACCAAAAGTGTTACATCGCTTCCTCTTGCCCCGGCCGGGGCAAATGGGTAAAAAATGAGACGAGGGCTTATTGGCCAGCGCCATTCTGGTCGCTTGGTCCTTCGGGGCGAGCGCATGTGGTTTGTCGTTGTCGCAAGACCCGGCTCCGGAGAGCTCTGCCCACGATTGCAGGTGTGGTTCAAAACCGGGTAACAGTCTGGGAGCCAAGCAAGCTGTCACTTTGTTTGTATGTTTGCAGTCCTGCCCCTTCAGGCGGAATGTGACCGCCGGCAGACGGGGGGTGATCATTCCGTCTGAAGGGGCGGGACTACGAACGAACCAGTTCCGGCGGCTGTCACCCGGAAGAGGGCCAAAATGAGCCGGGCCCGGTTGTGCCTGTGGCCAGTGGTCGAAGTGAAGTGTTGTTGGAACAGCCTTGGGCGAGGAAAGGGCGGCAAAGGGGGCTGTCCATTCGATGCTTCGCCTGAGAAGGTTTGGGGGGTGGCAAGAACGAGTTACCCGGTGGTGTAATTGGCAACACAAGGGATTTTGGTTCCCTCGTTCCAGGTTCGAGTCCTGGCCGGGTAGTTGGTTTGGGCGGGTCGCGCCGCGCGGTGCGGCCCGCCGTCTTCTGGGACGATTGACTTGATGGGGGGGACCTGTTAGTATCTGGGGTTTGCCTGCCTGATGGGTCCAGGCAGGTGGACGTTTACGACTGACCGACGCGGAAGAACCAACGCCGGACGTCCCATCGCGAGGTGGGAAAGGGGCCGGTGTGCCTTGAAGTAGGTTGAGGAGAAGCTGGTGGCAACGGTCCTGGTAAAGGATCTGATCGAAGCGGGGGTTCACTTTGGGCATCGAACCAGCCGTTGGAATCCGAAGATGCGGCCCTACATTTACGGGCGGCGCAATCTGATCCACATCATTGACGTACGGGAGACCATTCGGGGGCTGTTGCGGGCCCGGCGGTATCTTCAGCAGGTGGCTGCGGCGGGGAGCCTGGTGCTGTTCGTGGGTACCAAGCGGCAGGCGTCGGAGACGATTGAGCGCGAGGCATTGCGCTGCGGGATGCCCTATGTGAACGACCGCTGGCTGGGGGGCACGCTGACCAACTTCCGCACCATCCGCAGTCGGCTTTCGCGACTGGAGGAATTGGAGGCCTTGCGGGCCAGCGACGAGATTGCCACCTACTCGAAGAAGATGCAAGCGGCGTTGGCCCGGGAATACCGCAAGATGTACAGGAACTTGAACGGCATCCGCACCATGAGTCGGTTGCCGGAATGCTTGGTGGTGATCGATCCGCGCAAGGAGAAAAACGCGGTCCGGGAGGCGAGGAAGATGCAGATCACCACGGTGGCTTTGATCGACACGGACTGTGACCCGGACGAGGTGGATCTGCCCATTCCAGGCAACGACGACAGTATCCGTTCGATCGAGACGATCGTGCGATTGCTGGCTGACGCCGTTCTGGCCGGCAAGGCAGCGGCGGTGCAGCCGAAGGAGGAGGGCGAGCCGGCCACGGTCGAGAGCGGCAAGGTCTAGTGGGGAGGCGAAGGGGGCGGTGGTGTCGCCCCCCGGTGCGGCGCGGCGACCGCGGGGGCTCGCAGCGAAACGGGGACGTTGGCTGTTCTGGTGGTAGCCTTGCGGCCGGCATCGGCCTGGGTCCCGGAACAGCTGGGCCATTCCCATGCTGCTTTGGCGATCGCTCTGCGCGGCCCGAGGCTTCTGCTGCGGCTGACGGACGCCGGTTGCCACAGACAGCCCCGTGCGCTCGGGGGGCGTGGGTGCCCGAGGGAGGTGCCGGGCTCGCCGCGACGCGGTGCGAGGCGCGTCTGCGTGGTGCGAGGATACAGCACAGGGAAATCAAGGATCGTAGGGAGGAGGAACGAGCAGGTGGTTCAGATTACCGCACGAGAGGTGAAGGCGTTGCGCGACCGCACGGGGCTGCCGATGATGGATTGCAAGCGGGCGTTGGAGCAGGCTCAGGGTGACGCGGACGCGGCCATTGAGCTGTTGCGCAAAGCGGGCAGGAAGACGATGGAGAAGCGAGCCGGTCGCGAGACGGCTTTCGGCCGGATCGGCTTGATGGTCGATTGGCCGGCCGAAGTGGGGGCGATGGTCGAGCTGCGCTGCGAATCGGCCCCGGTGGCTTCCAACGAGGGATTTGTCCAACTGGCAGCTGACCTGGCCCGTCAGTTGGCCACGGGCCCAGGGGCGGAGACGCCCGAGGAGTTGCTCGGCCAGCCTTCCCCGAGCCGGGCGGGCCAGACGCTGCAGGAGCAGTTCGACGAGCTGAACAACCAAATCCGCGAGGTCTTCCGGCTGGCCCGCGTCGCCCGCATCGACGGCACTTGCGGCGGCTACGTGCATCACAACGGCAACGTGGGCGTGCTCGTTGAGGTCGAAGGCGGGTCGGCCGAGTTGGCCAAGGACATCTGCATGCACATCGCCGCCATGCGCCCCATGGCGCTTTCCAAGGAGGACCTGGACCCCGATCTGGTCGACAGGGAACGGCAGATCCTCAAAGAGGCGGCACTCAAGGAGGGCAAGCCGGAGAAGATCGTCGAGAAGATCGTCGAGGGACGGCTGCGGAATTTCTACGCCGAACGGTGTCTGTTGGAGCAGCCTTTTGTGAAGGACGACAAGCAGACGGTGGGCAAGGTGGCGGCGGCGGGCGGGATGAAAATCCTCCGGTTTATCCACTGGGAAATCGGCAAGGAGTGAACTATGGCGGAAGAGGGGCCATCGGAGGATCGCTCGCCGTACCAGCGGGTCGTGCTGAAGATCTCCGGCGAAGGTTTCAGCCACGCTGGCGAACGGGGCATTGCCATGGACGCGGTGCTCCACATGGCCCGCCAGACGATGCGGGCCGCCCAGCTGGGTCCACAGATAGCGATCGTGTTGGGCGGGGGGAACATCCTGCGGGGCGCCCAGTTTACGGTGGGCACTACGGCCATCCATGAGGCCACGGCCCACTACATGGGCATGCTGGCCACAGTGATGAACGGGCTGGCTCTCCAGGACGCCCTCGAATCGCTGGGCGCCGACACGCGACTGCTGACCGCCGTGCGGATGGAGGGCGTGGCCGAGCCTTACATCCGGCGGCGGGCACGGCGACACCTGGAAAAGGGACGCATCGTGCTTCTGGCCGGGGGGACCGGCAGCCCTTTCGTGACCACCGACACGGCGGCTGCCCAGCGCGCCTTGGAACTGGGGGCCGATATCCTGCTGAAAGCCACGCGAGTGGACGGCGTGTACAGCGACGACCCGGAAAAGAATCCGCACGCCGTGCTCTATAGCCAGCTGGGCTACGAGGACTTCCGCCGCCGGAACTTGCGCGTGATGGACCACGAAGCGATCACCAAGTGCGCCCAGTACAACCTTCCGGTGATGGTGTTCAACTTCAAGAAGGAAGGCAATATCGAACGGGCCGTTCGAGGCGAACGTGTGGGCACCTTGATCTCCCGAAACGCCGGATGAGAACCATGTCCATGACCCCGGATGAGATCCTCCTGGATGTCGAAGAACGGATGGAGAAGGCCATCGCCGTGCTCAAGTCGGCACTGGCCGGAATCCGCACCGGACGAGCCAACCCGGGCCTGGTCGATTCACTCCGCGTGGAGGCCTATGGGTCCCAGATGCCCATCAAGCAGTTGGCGGCGGTGGCCGTGCCAGAGCCGAACCAGATCGTCATCCGGCCCTATGATCCGGGCACCATCAAGGATATCGAAAAGGCGATCCTGGCCAGCGACCTGGGCTTCACGCCCCAAAGCGACGGTCGGGTCGTCCGACTCAATATCCCGCCCCTTTCCACCGAAGTGCGCCGCAAGATGGTCGCCCGCGTCAGGGAACTGGCCGAAGAAACGAGAATCGCCATCCGCAACATCCGCCGTGACGGCAACAAGATGGCCGACCAGGCAGAAAAGGCGAAGACCATCTCCGAAGACCAGCGCGATGACCTGAAGGAGGAAATCCAAGATCTGACCAAGAAGTATGAGGCCCAGGTCAACGAATTGGCCAAGAAGCGCGAGAAGGAGGTCATGGAAGACTGACCCGGTCCGCTCAGACCGTCGCGCTGCTGCCCCAGGCGGATCAAGCGGTGGGGTGTAACCGATCAGTAAAGCAGGGCGCAACCAGGCGGGCGACGCCTGGCGGCGCGGCACC
>DQVB01000084.1 GCA_015661985.1 Planctomycetota bacterium
CGGTTCGTGCCCTGGGTGACGCGTCCCCGGAAGATCTCCGACGACGGGTCCTTCCCCTGGTGGAGGATCCTCTGCGCGCCGTGCGCAGCGAAGCGGCTCGGGTCGTATCCCGCTTGCCCAGCACGGCCTTTTCCGCGCCCCAGCGGCGCGCCTTCCAGCGCGCGCTGAAAGAGCTGCTCCAGTGCCAAGAGTACTTGGCCGACCAGCCCGGCTCGCACTTGATCGTGGGCGTCATTCGCCGAAACCTGGTGGACGAACAACTGCGCCAGCTGGAGCAATCCTGCCAGCATGATCTCCGGGCCGCCCCGCAACGGGCCGAACAGATCACCAGGCGCTACCATCAGCAGGTCCGGCGCTTGGTCCGGGAGGCGGAAGAGGCCTACCGAACGGCGCTGCGCGTCGACCCGCAATTCGTGCCCGCGCGGATGAACCTGGCCCTGCTGGTCTACGAGTACGGCGACAAGGCTGAGGCCGAGCGGCTTTACCGCGAAGCCATCCGCTTGGCCCCCGACTTCGCCGAAGCCTATTACAGCCTGGGACTCCTCCTGGCCGAAGACCCCCAGCGGGCCGAGGAGACCGCACAGGTGCTCTTGGCGGCGGCCCAGCGGGCCCCGGACCACCCGCGTATCCGCTACAACACGGGCCTGGGCCTGGTGCGCCTCGAGCGGTTCAAAGAGGCCGAGGAACACCTGTTGGCCGCCTACCGCGCCCAGCCGCAATCGGCCGATTTTCTCTACGCGCTGGCCGACCTCTACATCAAGACGCGACGCTGGAACAAGGCGGCTGCCTGCCTGAACCAGTTGATCCGCCTCCAGCCGGGCCATCCGCAGTGGCGGCTGCTGTTGGCCAGGGTCCGCGCCGAGGCACAACGCCAGTCCGCCCAGGAGCCGCCGGCCGGTACGTCGACCCAGGGCCGGACAGAGGATTCCGACTCCCAGGAGCCCCTCAGCGGCGACCCTCGTTGATCAGTACCCATGTGCCCGTCTTGCCGGACACGGCGATATCCAGCCGACCGTCGCCGTTCAGATCGGCGGTGCGGATCTGCATCCCTGTGCCGATGCCTTCACCAAAATCGCCGATCACATAACGCACAAATCGCTCCTGATGAGGGTCCCATTTGTAATAGAACAAGCAGGCTGGCTCCTTGCCGCCCGGATCGCGGCCCGCATGCCCCCGCACCCGTTTGCCCGTGATCAACTCCTTCTGGCCGTCCCCGTCGATGTCGACCCACGCCATGGCATGGGCCTGCGACCAGGACTCATCGATCAGATGTTCGGTCCACGTCGTCGTGCCGTTCGCTTCCGGCTCGCCTTGTTCCCACCAGTAGACCCCATAGTCGTGTGCCTTGCCCCAAATGATATCGTTGCGCCCATCGCCGTTGACGTCGGCGATCACGCAGGGGCAACTGGGGTGAGGCAGAGCCGTTTCGGGGTGGAACTGCCATGGGCGAGCGAAAGGATCGCCCGACGGACGCTCGTACCAGCCCGTCTCCACGAGCACGTCTTCCCGGCCGTCGCCGTTGATGTCGCCGAAAGCGTACCCGTGGCCGCTGCCACTATCACCCAGCACGATCCGCTCGATCGTCGGCTCCCCTTCCGGCGGTCGTACCAGTTTCCAGACCACCAGCGGCGCCTGCTTCTCCCAGCAATTGACAAAGATCTCCGGAACCCCGTCCCCGTCGAAATCGTGCAGGTCGAAGATTTCGTTCTGGCCACGTGTGTCCTTCAACAGAAACTGTTTCCACTTGAGCCCCTTCTTCAGCCCCTCCGCACCTGGGTTCTTGAACCAATAGATCTCCGAAATCATCCACCCGCCCGAAATCACGTCGATCCATCCGTCCCCGTCCACATCGTATGTGTGGTCACCGTTATTCTGCAGGTAGTCGTTCTGGAACTCGGGGATCTCCCGAAGCGGCCGGGGGATGTACCCCGGGCCGGCGAACCAGTGCGTGCCGGCGACGATGTCCATCGTGCCATCGCGATCGATGTCCGCCACGGCACAGCCCTCGTTGGGACTGATCATCAAACATCGCTTGGAAAACCGCACGCCTTCGTCGGCGCCGCTGGTGTCCCTCCCACAAGCGCAAGCGGCCACCACGACCGCTACGGACCATCGGAAATACCAACTCATCGTCGTCTCCTCGAAAGCCACTTCCTCATACATCACCGCGGCAACGGTACACCCCAGCGTTGCAAACCGGGAGGGCAGGAAGGACATTCCTGTCCGTCACAAATAGGACGAAACGCCCAAGAACCTGGACATCGTGGATGTCACAAAATGTGAGTTTCGCCGCACTACCCGAAGTCGCCGGCCGAGCCGATGATTGACGGGTAAGAATGCCCATCCTGCGTTTCCCTTGTGCAACGTTGGGGTACACCCCGCGGAGGAAAACCCGCCTATGCCCCTCCCGCCAGTCCGCTGCGGGCGGATTGCTTCCCTGGCACTACCCTACCATCCGTCGCAGCGGGCAGCAACAAGCGACCGGCAGGGTGATTCGGGCATGGTCCGGTTGGCGGGCCTGCGTCCCGCGGTGCGGTCGGCGGTTCGGCTGCTTGACGTGTGGGCCGGTCTGTGGCACGTTGTGTGTCGAAGCGATACGACGGTGGTGTGGCCAACTCGGGCGCGTGGTCGCCCGCTACGGCGTTCGGGGGGGTGGTTCGCTCAGCCTGGGGGCGGGAGGTCGTCGTGTACAAGGGCCGTGGAACAGTTCCTGGCGTGGGGCAGGCTTTAACGTGGGGCGGGCTTCCAGCCTGCCAGCCACAACCGAAAGGATCGTCGTACGGCGCGCTCATGTGCAAATAGGTAGGGCTCGGCGATCGAAGGCTTACGGAGCTCAGGTGAGGACGCACGGATGGACACAGCGATTGGGTCTCGAGGAGCGGAGGTTTTGCGGGGCAAGCGGGTGGTCTTGGTGGGTCGCTGGGCCAGTATGCCGCGGCGCGACGTGGCTCGGCTGGTGCGCCAGCACGGGGGGGTGGTGCTCCAGCGGCCGGACGCCAGCGCGGACCTGATCGTGGTCGGGGAAGAGGATCTGGCGTTGGCCGAAGGTTTGGACCGAGAGCCATGGTACGACCGGCGGATCCAAGGGGCGGTGGACGACGGCCGGCTGGAGGTGATCACCGAGACGGCTTTCTGGCAGCGGTTGGGCATGGTCGAAGCGGAGCAGGGGGCACATCGGTTGTACACGCCCGCCATGCTGGCCGAGCTGGCCGGGGTCCCCGTGGCGGTCGTCCGCCGCTGGCATCGCCGCGGGTTGATCCGCCCGGTGCGCCAAGTGCTGAGGCTCCCCTACTTTGATTTCCAGGAGGTGACCACGGCCCGACGATTGGCCGAACTGCTGGCCGCCGGCATGTCCCCGCGGGCGATCGAGAAGAAGCTGAAGGGCCTCGGCCGGCTGTTGCCCGGCGTCGAGCGGCCGCTGGCCCAGTTGGCCGTGATCGTCGAAGGCCGGGACATTCTGTTGCGCCAGGGTGAAGGGCTGGTCGAACCGGGCGGTCAGATGCGATTCGACTTCCAGGCGGCCAGGGCGGTTGAAGGCCCGAACGAAACGGGTTCCGGAGCCCAGCCGGTGTTGCCTTTGCCCGAAGGCCGGGGGGATGAGCGGGAGTCGCCCACCCTGAGCGAGCTGTGCCGCGTGGCCGAAGCCTTGGAGGAATCGGGGGATTTGACCGGGGCGGCCGAGATGTACCGGGCGGCCATGGCCGCCGGCGGTCCCGCGCCAGAGATCTGCTTCCAACTGGCCGAGCTGCTCTACCGGATGGGCGATACGGGCGGAGCGCGAGAGCGTTACTACATGGCGATCGAATTGGACGAAGACTACGTGGAGGCCAGGGCGAATCTCGGCTGCCTGTTGGCCGAACAGGGCCAGTACGAATTGGCGGTGGCGGCCTTCCAGGGGGCCTTGGCCTATCATCCCGACTACGCCGATGTGCACTACCACCTGGCGTCACTCCTGGATCAACTGGGCAGGCGGGAGGAGGCCGAAGGGCATTGGGAGGCGTTCTTGCGTGTGGCCCCGGATAGCCCATGGAGCCACCGGGCGCGGACACGGTTGTCTCGGCCGGACAGCTGAGCGGGCTTGCCGCAAGCTCTGCCCGCACTCGGGGCGCGCGGGCCAGCTGGGCTTCCCGACGCGCCGACCAGCTGCAGGGAAGGGCGAGAGGGCCAGCGAACTTGTCGAGCCGCGAGCGCGCGCCCCACGCTGGTTGCCTGCCGTCAACCGACCGCGGAGCGGAGCATCTTCATGAACCGGCGCATGAAGGGTGCATGGTCGTGCCAGGTGCGGGCCGTCACCAGGTTGCCGTCCACCACCACGGCCATGTAGGCCACGGCGCTGAGGGCCAAGCCCATACGCTTGCTGGGCGCTCTCCAGCATCCCACTGGCTCGCACGTATTGGATGTGCTTCATGGCCACGAAGGCCGACACGAGCGCGAACCAGGCCAGCCAGAGGATGGACCATTGCTGGAGCCGGCGTCGCAAGAGCACCTTGCGCCGGTACGCAACGGGCAGAAGGTTGGTGTGACTGTTCATGACGTCCAAGCCAATACGGAAAGGGCAGCCGCGGCAGCCAGCAACGGTTGTGGCGCGGCGTGCGAGGGATGCTGGGCCATGCCCTCTGAGGCCATCTGCCACAAGCGGACAGGCATCTCCAGGTTTTCCGACAATGCACGGGCCGCCCCATCGACGGTTGCCCCGTCGCCCAGCAGGCACAACCAGCTGGGCAGGAGATCTGGATACTGCATCTCGACGTAGGTGAGCGTCTTGCGGATTTCTTCGGCCAGCGACCCGAACACGGGGGTAGCGATTTCGGCCAGGATGGCCGTCACCTGCTCGTCGCGGCCACCTGGGCCGGCGCCGTCCAGCCCGCAGCCGAAGACCAACTCGATGCTTTCGTCCTCACGCAGGTTCAACGCATGCCCCACGGCTTCGACCAACTGTCCGGCGCCGCAGTTGCGGAGGTGGCGCGTGTATTGCGGATAGCCTTGGCGGCTGATACAGAAAGTGCTGCTGCTGTAGCCCCATTCGACCACCCCCACCGCTTCGTCCGTCGACCCGGGGAAGGCCATGGCCGCTGCGCGAGCCAGCACGAAGGGAGGGCCGTCCATCACCTGGCAGGCCAAACGTGCCTCGGCCAACTGTTCGGCCATCCCGGTGACCAGCTCGCGTGGGGCCGTCAACACGAGGGTATTCTCCCTGGGCCCGGCCCCCTGGCTGGCCGGAACCGGACAATCCCAGTACACGAACGCGCGCGTCGCTGCGTCGTCCGGGTACCGCTGGGCCAGCTCGTCGGCCACCATGGCTCGACGTTCTTCCGGGCTGCCCGGCGGGATGCTCACCGCGCACAGTTCGGAACATTCCATGGGTAGCATACAGGCCGCTTGGCGCCCGCTCAGCCCGAAGTCCAAGGCCAGGGCGGCGGCAATGTCTTGGCTGGACCATCCCGACCGATCCGCCCCCCCACCGCCCTGGGCCGTACCGGCCGGACGCCACATGAGAGCCGAATGGGCGATCCGCATCCGGCCGGCCTCGCGCACGACCTGGGCCACTTTCAGGGCCCTGTCCCCGAAATCGATCCCAATCCACCCACGTTTGCGCCGGAACATCATGCCGCGGTTCCTTCGGCTATGGCTTCCCCTGGCCGGCCACGGCCCTCTCGATGCGGGCCAGCCGCTGGTCGATCCGCTTCAGCGTGGTGGAGATCTCCATGAGCACGGGCAACGCGCGTTCGCTTCCGGAAAGGAACGCTTGGGGCGGCGCCGAACGCCGCACCCCCGCCCGGGCCGAAGCATCTCTGCTGGCAGCGCCGCCCACTAGAAACCCCAAAGCCAGGGCGGCTGCCACGGTGACGATGCATCCTGCGAGCCGTTTCCGCTTGTTCATCACGATCTCCCTTCTCGTCTACTTGGCCATGGTCGCAAAGTCGAACACCGGCAGCATGACCGACATCACGATCGTGGCGATCACCCCTCCCATAACCACGATGATCAATGGCTCGAGCACCGTGGCCAGTTCCTTCAACCGCCGTTCGCCCTCTTCTTCGTAGTACTGCCCCATCAGCTGTGCCACGGTGGCCACCGTGCCGGTGTGTTCCGCCGTGGCGATCATCTGCGCAGCAGCCGGCGGGATGAACCGAGCTTCCAGGAACGTGGTCCCAATGCCCCGGCCGTTGAGCACCCCCTCTTCCACCCGTTGGATCAGATCACGCATGAGTGTGTTCCTCACGGCCGAGCGGGTCAACCGCAATCCGTCCAACAGCGGCACACCGCTTTCCACCATCGTGCCCAACAGCTGGAAGACGCGGCCCACCAAAAGCGATCGGGTCACGTCCCGCACCAGTACGGCGTTCAAAAGCAGCGCATCCACGATTCGCCGGCCGCGCGTGCCGCGAAAGAAAGCGGCCAGGCAGACTAGCGAGGCCACCCCGGAACCGCCCCACAGCCACAAGCGGCCCGTCAGCTCGTGGGAAAGACTCAACAGACAGCGAGTGACCACGGGCAAAGGCACTTCCAAGTCTTGGAAGACCACGGCGAACTGGGGGAGCACGAACAGAATCAGCCCCACCACCGCCAACACGGAAATGACCGAAAGCAGGACGGGGTAGGCCAGGAGTGTACGCACCGTGCTCCGCATCCGTAGTTCGCAGCGGAGCAGGTGGGCCAGACGGTCGAGCACTTCGGCCAGTCGCCCTGCCTTTTCCGCCGCCGCTACGCTGGCCACGTACGTCTGGCCGAACACATGCTCATGCGCGCTCAGAGCGGCGGAGACGGATTTGCCGGCCAAGACGTCTTCGTGCACCTGATCCAGGACAGCCTTCAAGCCCGGATGAGGGCACTGTTTTGCCACGTTGCCCAGCGCCGTGGCGAAGTCCACGCCGACGCGGACCATGATCGCTAGCTGCGAGGTGAGCGTGAGCAAGTCCCGCTTGCCGATCCGCTTCCCCCGCCTCCTCGACCGCGCAGCCACACCCTCCGCAGCGCCCAGTGATACAACGAACAGGC